>CAMUQM010000048.1 GCA_947095945.1 uncultured Prevotella sp. | reverse complement strand
ACGGTAATCCTGTGTTGGTGACAAATGACTCAACGAACACTACCCGTGAGATGTACTGGGATAAAGACAACCGTCTGATGGTACTCTCTGATAACGGTAAGACGAGTCGTTACACTTACAATGCTGCTGGTGAACGCATCATGAAGAGTTATGGTACGATGGAGGGTGTGTATATCAATGGAGCACCGCAGGGAATCACGTTCCACGAAACGGATAACTTCACGCTCTACCCAGCAAGTATCCTCTCTGTAAACAAGAATCGCTTTACAAAGCATTACTTCATTGGTGACAAACGAGTTGCTTCAAGGATAGGAACGGGTCTGTTCAATAATGTCTATGGGCGTAATGGCTCATATGTAACGGCTGGTCAGCAGGACTATGCTGAACGCATGAATCAGATACAGAAGCAGAAAGAGGCTTATTATAAACAGCAGGGCATTGCTCCTGGTGTACCTACAGAGAAGGGTGCGTATGGTGATCCAGAGAACACTGGTGTAGGGTATAATGCCGTCCTCACAGAACTCGGTAACCATGATGTGCCACAGGGTTGGATTCAGACTCCGAAGCCGAACACCACACCAAATACCAACCCTGGTCCACCTGTAAGCTGGAACGACCCAAGCAACCCTGATGATCCACAGGCTGGATATGGCTATATTCCAAACGACACTACAAAGGAGGAAACCTTCTTCTATCACAGTGATCACCTCGGCTCAACATCTTACATCACAGATGATAAAGCCAACATCACCCAGTATGATGCATATCTGCCATACGGTGAACTGTTAGTGGATGAACATTCCTCAAGTGAGGAAATGCCATATAAGTTCAATGGCAAACAGTTCGATGAAGAGACTGGTCTATACTATTATGGTGCAAGGTACATGAATCCAGTCACGAGTTTATGGTATGGGATGGATGCTTTGACAGAAAAATATCCTAATGTTACAGGATATTGTTATACTTTTAATAATCCTATAAAACTTCTTGATCCTGATGGTAATTCACCAATAGGAGCTGCGGTGGAAGGCATTAGTGCTTTTGTTGTGTCCGCTGGAGTAGATTTTATTTCCAACTGGATTTTTGAGGGTATGGATTATAAAACAGCTTTTCGTCATGTCCGCTGGGGAGCTGCAGCTTTTGACGGTATTTCTACGGCAGCTATCTCCTTGCTTGTTGATGGTGCAGGGACAACAAAAACAATAGGAAAAATTGCAAATAGTAAAGCGGGACGATTTGCAATAGATGTTGCTCAGACTATGATTACCAATATCATTGGTGACATTGAAAAAGGGAAAGACTTTAATAAAATAGATTTAACTGAAGAGTTTATTTCTGCTACTTTATCAACATTATTAGACAAAGGAATGGAGAAAAGAGCAAATGAGTTGCTCAGTGGATTAGAAAGCAGCAATAAAAAATTATATACTGCGCTTAATAAGTTGAAAAGAAATCAAAAAGCAGGAAAATCTGAAGCTCGACTGAAGAGTGATGTGTCTAGGGTAAAAATTGCGAAAGATAGATATAGAGGAGATGTTCGTAAATATGCAAAAGCGGTTACTAAAAAGAATCTTGTTGTAGCAGGAGGTGATTTGGCATTTGAAAAAGCATTTAAAAGCCCAGATAAGAAAACGTCTAATAAAAATAATAAGTAAAATGAAAGAATTAACTATACGGAAAATTATATTTTCCCTCATTATCTTTATTTGTGCTTATTATTACTACTGCACACTTGTAATTCATCTTTGGTATTATTTGGTTATCCTATGTGTAGCATTGTTGATTGATTTAGTATTATATTTCACCTTGAATTTGAAATTTAATCTGATTTCTATTGCCAAGACAATTGTACACCTATATTTCTTCTTGTTTTCTATACTTTTTATTATAGCAAAGTTTGATGGAAAGACGGAAACTTATAGGCTTCCTTTGAATGGTTACACCTACAATAGAGTAGACAAAATTTTATTCACATTCAAAGGGCACAATTTTGGTCGATTTCATTCTTTACCCCAATATTCTCTAATGGCAGATAAAGATATGACTAAATTATATGACGTTTTATTGGAACTCAAAGAACCTATAAAAGGAATATATATAATTGAATATATCAGTTTGGAAAAGAAAGTACAAGCAAATAAATAGATTTTTAAATCAAGGTCAAGCCTATATAGGTTTTGTATCAGAATCTTCATGTTTACGACTGTTTGATACAATTAATGTTGTATTTTTAGAAACTAACCCTTCTATAAATAGACCGTTAAATGATATAAAATAAGAGAACCTTATAATGTTGTTACATCACGGATGCACTGGGACGATATACGGAGAGCTATACGGATGGATGAGAGTACATGCTGAGACACACAGACTTACAAGTACAACGGCAAGGAACTTAATCGTATGAACGGATTGGATTAGTATGATTATGGTGCACGCCACTATGATGCAGCGCAGGGAAAATGAATGTGTGTGGATTCCATGACGGAAAAGCATCCAAATGTCTATAGCTATTGTTTCACACTTAATAATCTCATTAGATTTATTGATGAATATGGTATAGAAGTTGGAGATTCACCAAATAGGAGAAGTTCTTTACTGGATAAAGGAACCTGATGGGGCGGAAATGTACTAAAGGGATTTGTTGGTGGTATTGTTGGCGGTATAATAGGTTCTTTTGGAGGATCGTAGTTGGTAGAAGAAGGAGCAAATCATTTAATTAAATAAAGTAAACTATGTTAGTATATAAAAAATATCAAATGTTGAGTCTAAATTTTATTAATGAATTTGATACTGCAATTTTATATTCAAAGTTTAAATATATTTCTGATTTTATTTTCCGTCAAGTGCAAGAAAGATCAGTTTTCCTTTTTGAGATGAGTCCTACGAAGATATCAATTCTCTATGATATAGACCCAGAAAGTGAATATCATACTATTAACTCAAAAAAAGTAATTTATACTAAGAATTTAAATTTAAGCAAAAAAATAATATCTATGATAGTTGAAGATGAAAGCTTTTATTTGGGACATCTTTTGATTATTATAGGGACTTTCTCAAGAAGTAAGATTTCTGATATTTCGAACATGTGGGAAGATTTATTGGAAACGGGAATAGAGTATTTTAAGATGGGTAATGATGGAGAGTCTTTCTATTGGTGCAATTCTCAAAAAAAAACAGCAGAAATAGAGTTTAAATTATTTATTAATGAATTGACAACTGCTACAAAAGATGGCAAATCTAAATGAGACAATGGTTTACGAGTAGTGCTAAGACGAGTCGTTACTCTTACACCGCTGCTGGTGTTTAGTTTTTTCTACGCTGGTGGAGATATGACAAAAGCACCAAAAGTAACAACAATCATTCCCAAAATTTTTAAAAAGAAATGAAACTTAAGATTATAGACTATTTTACATATAAAAAATTAAATTATGATCCAGTTTTTGATGATTCCCATAATGATTCTTATCGAATATATGGAAAATTAGTGGAAGGCAATTTTTATGTAAAAATAGCTTGGTCAAGCGACTTATTACAACCTGAGTTCCTAAAAATATATCCTAAAGTATATGCTATAGGAATTGACCAAAATTTTGCTATTTATGATTTTAGGAAAAAACATAGGATCATGTGTTTGGATTTAATGTATCTTTTTTGCGAAATGGTTATGTATGACAAAAAGATATTTGTAGCTACTGAATTAGAGGTTTTTGTTATAGATATAAAGCAATATGAAGTCATAAAAACAATATCATTACCTGACACATACAATAAAATTGAAAATAATTATGGTAAAATTGAAATTCATTGTTTGGATGATACTTTAATAAAATATCAAATTAGTAATAATTAAAAAATATACAATGTATGTAACCTCCTGACGAATCTTACGGCAGAGCTTAGGAAGTCGATATCTGACAAGGGTTACATCTCTTACACCTACGACTTCGAGCGACTCCATGAGGTACTTTATCCAGAAAACCTCTTTAATCGTGTTACTTATACCTATGGTAAGGCTGGCGATAAGTATAATCGCGCTGGTCGTCTTGCCCTCGTAGAGGATGCGAGTGGCGGTGAAGTGTATTACTACGGCAAGCAAGGTGAGGTGACAAAGACTGTCCGTACAGTCATGGCGAGTGTGGCAGATATCAGGACTTATGTCTATGGTGCTACCTATGACAGCTGGAACCGTGTGCAGACGATGACTTATCCTGACGGTGAAGTGGTGACCTATCACTACAATGCTGCAGGACAGGTTGAGAGTATGACGAGCAATAAACAGGGACGTCAGAGCGTTATTGTTGACAGGATAGGTTACGATAAAGAGGGTCATACGGTCTATACGAAACTCGGTAATGGCACGGAGACTACCTATACCTACGACAAGCAGCGTGAACGTCTGCAGGTGATGAACCTTACAGCGGATGGTCAGACTGTGATGGAAAACAAGTATCGTTATGATGCTGTGGATAATATCCTCGGTATTACGAATGCTGCCAACCCAACGTCGCTGACGAAACTCAACAAGGCGAAGTTAGGAGGAAGGAGTTCGCATACGTATGAGTATGATGAGCTGAACCGTCTTATTCATGCAAGCGGTAAGGCAAAGCGTGCATCGTATGATATGGTGATGTCGTTCGGACGGATGAGTGAACCGCTGACAAAGGTACAGAAGGTGGACTCAACGACAACTGCTAAGTCTTATAACTTTGCTTATAAGTATGAGGACAGTAACCATCCGACAGCTCCAACGCAGATTGGTCACGACCATTACACATACGATGCCAACGGTAATCCAACGCTGGTAACAAATGACTCTACGAATACTACCCGTGAGATGTACTGGGATGAAGATAACCGACTGATGGTACTCTCTGACAATGGCAAAACGAGTCGATATACTTATAATGCTGCTGGTGAGCGTATCATGAAGAGTTACGGTACGATGGAGGGTGTGTATATCAATGGTGCACCGCAGGGTATTACCTTCCACGAGACGGATAACTTCACGCTCTATCCTGCCTCAATAATCAGCATTAACAAGAATCGCTTTACGAAGCATTACTTCATTGGTGACAAGCGTGTAGCATCAAAGATAGGTACAGGTCTGTTTAACAACGTCTATGGACGTAACGGCTCATACGTAACGGCTGGTCAGCAGGATTATGTTGAACGTATGAATCAGATACAGAAGCAGAAAGAGGCATACTATAAACAGCAGGGCATTGCCCCTGGTGTACCTACCATGAAGGGTGCGTATGGTGATCCAGAGAATACAAAACGAGGATATAACTCTATCATTGACACACTCGGCAACCACGATGTGCCACAGGGTTGGATTCAGACTCCACGCCCTAACACCACACCGAATACTAACCCCGGTCCCCCTGTAAGCTGGAATGACCCGAGCAACCCTGATGACCCACAGACTGGTTATGGCTATATTGCCAACGACACAACGAAAGAGGAAACCTTCTTCTATCACAGTGACCACCTCGGCTCAACGTCTTACATCACAGATGATAAAGCCAACATCACGCAATATGATGCATATCTTCCATATGGTGAACTGTTAGTTGATGAGCACAGTAGCTCCGAAGACCTACCGTATAAGTTCAATGGCAAACAGTTTGATGAAGAGACTGGTCTGTACTATTATGGTGCAAGATACTTGAATCCTATGGCAAGTGTTTGGTATGGGGTGGATCCGTTAGCGGAGAAGTTCCCTGTATACTTTGGATATTCTTATTGCTACGGGAATCCGACTGTTTTTATTGATTATAAAGGAAAATATCCCACAAAGAAGGAAGCAGCAAAGCTTGCGAACCATATATATGATGGAAAAGCCGGAGATATTGTTGATGGGTGGACTTTGAAGTATGTTTATACAAGTAAATATTCTGATAGTTTTAAGGCTGGATTATATACAAAAAAAACTAATGGAAAGATTGAATATGTCCTTGCAAACGCAGGTACATATTTTGAGAATAGTTCTAAAGGACGTCAGAGTATAATCGAAGATTTAAAGCAGCCATTTGGATATTCTGTAGATATGCATCTTTCTCTTAAAGTTGCAAAAGAGGTGGTGAGGAAGTTTAAGAACAGCGAAATAACCTTTGTTGGGCATTCGAAAGGTGGAGCAGAAGCTGCTGCTAATGCAGTGGCAACAAATCGTAATGCCATATTATTTAATCCTGCAGCTGTAAATTTAAAAAAGTATGGGTTATCAATAGAAAATTACACTGGTTATAAGAGGTTGGGAGTAACAGCCATGGTTGTTAGAGGAGAATTTCTTGATGAAACTATAAATAGGTACGCCGAGAAAATAGATAAAAAAATATATTTACCTTCAAGGGATGAAGATGGTAATGCCTTTGATAAGCATACAATGAAAGTTGTTATAAAAATTTTAAATAGAGAGGGGTATAAATAAACATGAGAGTTATTACTTTTATAGGTCTAATTACCTTTATAATTAGCTGCTTTCTACCATGCTTTTCTGTAAGAGATAGTTCCTTTGATTACATGGGATATACGGCTTTATTTTTTGGATGGGCTGGTGTATTTATAAATAGCGAACTAACTGTTTATTATATATCATGGTATGCGAATATTCTTTTCTTGATATCTTTATTTATAAAGAGTAAAAGTCTCGGTATAATATTATTAACAGGCAGTCTCATTTTAGGATGCTTATTCCACGGATGCCCCTATATTGTTATTAATGAAGCAGGAAAACATAGTGATATTGTTTCATTGCAGATTGGATACTACATATGGATTTTAAGCTTTTTCATTTTACTTATAGGAAGGATTCTAAGATATAAAGAATAGAAATACTCATAAGAGATGATTCTTTTATACTTTATCGTATGATATGGTGATGTCGTTCGGACGGATGAGTGAACCGCTGACGAAGGTGCAGAAGGTGGACTCAACGACAACTGCTAAGTCTTATAACTTCGCATATAAGTATGAGGACAGTAATCATCCAACAGCTCCAACACAGATAGGTCACGATCATTACACGTATGATGCCAACGGTAATCCAACGCTGGTAACGAACGATTCGACGAATACTACCCGTGAGATGTATTGGGATGAAGACAACCGCTTGATGGTACTCTCTGATAATGGCAAGACAAGTCGTTACACTTACAACGCTGCTGGTGAACGTATTATGAAGAGTTACGGTACGATGGAGGGTGTGTATATCAATGGTGCACCGCAGGGTATTACCTTCCACGAGACGGATAACTTCACGCTCTATCCTGCCTCAATAATCAGCATTAACAAGAATCGCTTTACAAAGCATTACTTCCTTGGTGACAAACGAATCGCCAGCCGTATCGGTACAGGATTGTTTAACAACGTTTATGGACGTAACGGCTCATACGTAACTGCTGGTCAGCAGGACTATGCTGAACGTATGAATCAGATTCAGAAGCAGAAAGAGGCTTATTATAAGCAGCAGGGCATTGCACCTGGTGTACCTACAATGAAGGGTGCGTATGGTGACCCAGAGAATACAAAACGAGGGTATAACTCTATCATTGACACACTCGGTAACCACGATGTGCCACAGGGTTGGATTCAGACTCCACGCCCCAACACCACACCGAATACTAACCCCGGTCCACCTGTAAGCTGGAATGACCCGAGCAACCCTGATGACCCACAGACTGGTTATGGCTATATTGCCAACGACACTACAAAAGAAGAAACCTTCTTCTATCACAGTGACCACCTCGGCTCAACATCTTACATCACAGATGATAAAGCCAACATCACACAGTATGATGCCTACCTGCCATATGGTGAACTGTTAGTTGACGAACATAGTAGCAGTGAAGAACTGCCATATAAGTTCAACGGCAAACAGTTCGATGAGGAAACTGGCTTGTATTATTATGGTGCAAGGTACATGAATCCTATGGCAAGTATTTGGTATGGGGTAGATCCATTGAAAGAGAAATATCCTGGTATTACATCTTATAATTATGTATTTTATAATCCTCTTTTTTTCAAAGATCCAAATGGAAAATCCGCGAAGGTTACAATAAATAGTCGAACAAAGACTATCGTTATAAGTGCAACACTTGTTTTCTACGGAGAATGTGCTTCTACTGTTATTGCATTTCAAACAGCAGCAGATATACAAAATAGTTGGAATGCAGCTCAAGGAAAAGTTACTATAGGAAAAACTACGTATAATGTCGTTTTCCAAATAAAAGGAGAATATAGAGACACTGGTGGTTGGCTAGGCCTAAAAGGAGTTGCTTTAGATATAGAGAAAGCTAACAATACTAATCCAGAGATAAATTACGTAGAAGTTGTTAAATATGCTACAGGAGGGTCCATTGAGGGTGTCTCTTATATGGATATAGGAGGGAATGTTGGAGAATTTCAACTTGATAATATAAAAGGGCCAGGTACACTTACAGAGGCTCATGAGTTTGGACATAGTTTAGGCTTAAAACATACGGAAAGAGACCTTCGTGGTAAGGGGCAACCTAATATAATGGCTCCTCGTGGGACATTTGTTGATAAGAGCTACCAATATAATCCTCAAGCCAAGCCTGGTTCAAAAGGGGGCACATTAGACCCTGCAAAACGAAAGGTAACACAAAAAGATATTGATCAATTGAATATTAATAAATTAAATTTCAAAGATGGAAAAGCTTATCTTGGGCATGTTTCGGATTAAATTTTATATCTTAATTTCTTTAACATTATCCTTGTTCCTGTTTTTTTCTTGTAAATCGAAGACAGAAATTGATCCTCAAGCAATAACAGGATGCTGGGAACTAGTTAGTAAAGATGTTAAACCGATTGCATACATAAATTTGTCTTTTTATAAAGATTCTACAGCCATATTTGATTGCCTGACAGATACTGTTATTTATTTACGATATAGGGTTCACAAGGATTCTTTATATCTAAAAGATTTAAATAATAATTGTACTAGAGATTTAGTACTATCATTAGATAGTAATACCTTTTGTCTAGGCAGCTTAAAAAAATGTAACGAGAAACTTATATATAAAAGGAAAAAAGATACCTTGGAACAATTTGATACTTCGTTTATCAAATCTATAGTTCCTGCTTGGTAAATTTGTTAGATATAATTTAAGGCTGAACTCCTCAACAGGGGTTCAGTCTTTTTGTTTCCTTTGTTTCAATGTAAAGAACGCCTAGAATCATGAGGAAAGATACATATTTCTTCGGATACAGTCTTTGGTATTACATGTTCTATAGTTACTCTAAACCCCTAATATAGTTTTGTTTTTAGTTGCTGTCACTTTTAACATTTCGTGTAAGCGGCTTGTTATCAATGCGTTGTGATGTTGGAAGGAGTGGCAGGAGTGACAGGAAAATTGAAAGGTGGTTTGTTTTTATGGTGTTGTTATAATAATGTAGTGGGAGAGATACTCGCTTGTTATGAAAGGGAAAAGGGCATAAGAAGGGTCGTAATAAAGATTCATACATTGAGAATAGTAGGTGGTTTTTTATAAAGTAAAAGATGCCCTTTTGTAGAGTAAAAGGTGCTCTTTTGAGGTGTGAAAGACGCCCTTTTGCAGCGTAAAAGGGCACCTTTTAGAAAGGCATTTATAAGTCTTTGATAGAGAATGGCATACAAGTCCGAATGCTTTGCATAACTCCAGATTTTGTGGACATGCAGCTTCAAATCACTGTAAATATATTTCAGATTAGTCTGTAATGGTGCGGTGATATACATCGAGATGGATAATCTTACAAGGATCTGCGCTGGAACGTTTTACTATGAACAGGCGTATCTTATAACTATTAGTTCCCCCTTTCCCACCCAAGGACAAAATCCTACCGTATACCATTTCCGTTTTTGCTGTCATTTCTGTCACTCCTTTTATGTCTTTAATATCCTGAATATAAACCCATTACGCGAAGTGTTAAAAGTGACAGCAACTAGAAATTAAACTTAATTAGGGGTTTTGATGCTTTTTTCTTGGTTACATTTACGCGCACAACGCACCCTATCCTTCCCCGTTTTCCCATGATCTAAAGACTCATTTACAAAATAAAGTTGTATATTTGCAGTTGGTATGCATACGACTTGCTTGGTCGCAAACTGATGGTGAACTATCCTGATGCTGGTGAAACGAATATGACCTATGATGCGGCAGGCAACCTCCTGACGAAGCTCACGGCAGAGCTTAGGAAGTCGATATCTGACAAGGGTTACATCTCTTACACCTACGACTTTGAGCGACTCCATGAGGTGCTTTATCCAGAAAACCTCTTTAATCGTGTTACTTATACCTATGGTAAAGCTGGCGATAAGTATAACCGTGCTGGTCGTCTTGCCCTTGTAGAGGATGCGAGTGGCGGTGAAGCCTATTACTATGGTCGACAGGGTGAGGTGACGAAGACTATACGTACAGTCATGGCGAGTGTGGCGGATATTAGGACTTATGTCTATGGTGCTACCTATGATAGCTGGAACCGTGTGCAGACGATGACTTATCCTGATGGTGAAGTGGTGACCTATCACTACAATGCTGCCGGACAGGTTGAGCGTCTTACGAGCAATAAACAGGGACGTCAGAGCGTTATTGTTGATAGGATAGGTTACGACAAAGAGGGTCATACGGTCTATACGAAACTCGGTAATGGCACGGAGACTACCTATACCTACGACAAGCAGCGTGAACGTCTGCAGGTGATGAACCTTACAGCGGATGGTCAGACTGTGATGGAAAACAAGTATCGTTATGATGCTGTGGATAATATCCTCGGTATTACGAATGCTGCCAACCCAACGTCACTGACGAAAATCAACAAGGCGAAGTTAGGAGGAAGGAGTTCGCATACGTATGAATATGACGAGATGAACCGCCTTATTCACGCAAACGGTAAGGCAAAAAGTGCAAGTTACGATATGGTGATGTCGTTCGGACGGATGAGTGAACCGCTGACGAAGGTACAGAAGGTGGACTCAACGACAACTGCTAAGTCTTATAACTTTGCTTATAAGTATGAGGACAGTAACCACCCGACGGCTCCAACGCAGATTGGTCACGACCATTACACATACGATGCCAACGGTAATCCAACGCTGGTAACGAACGACTCTACGAATACTACCCGTGAGATGTACTGGGATGAGGACAACCGACTGATGGTACTCTCTGATAATGGCAAGACGAGTCGTTACACTTATATTGCTGCTGGTGAGCGCATCATGAAGAGTTACGGAACGATGGAAGGTGTGTATATTAATGGTGCACCGCAAGGCATCACGTTCCACGAAACGGACAACTTCACGCTCTACC
>CAMUQM010000047.1 GCA_947095945.1 uncultured Prevotella sp. | reverse complement strand
AAAAAAACAACTGCAAAGTTAATAACTTTCAAACAAAAATAACTATCTTTGCAATCAAACCAACTAATAATTGAAATATGTTTAACAAAGAAACCTATGTAAAGCGCCGTGCAGAGCTAAAGAAGCTTGTTGGAGGGGGTATTGTTATCCTCTTTGGCAACAATGAGTCGCCTGCAAATTTCCCTGCAAATGGATATTATCCTTTTCGTCAGGATTCATCATTCCTCTATTATTTCGGTCAGAAACGTGACGGATTAGTTGGTGTTATTGACATTGACAATGACACAGAAACACTTGTTGGTGATGACATTGATATCGACGATATTGTTTGGTACGGTAGCGTTGACTCTGTAAAGGATATGGCTGATGCTGTCGGCGTTGCCAACACTGTTAACATGAAGGGTCTGAAGACTATCTGTAACAATGCGTTGCGAGAGCATCGCAAGGTTCACTTCCTACCACCTTATCGTGCTGATATTAAGATTCAGATATTCGACCTCTTCGGTATTCATCCTAATCAACAGAAAGAGTCTGCAAGTTTAGAGCTTATCCGTGCAGTTGTTAAGATGCGTTCTGTAAAGACACAGGAAGAGATTGAAGAACTGGAGCGTGCTGCTGTTATTGGCTATAAGATGCACACTACAGCTATGATATTGGGTAAGCCAGGTGTAACCGAGAAGTTCGTTGGTGGTCAAGTTAGTGGTATCGCCAGCTCATACGGTTCAATGGTATCATTCCCTACTATCTTCTCTCAGCATGGTGAGATTATGCATGGTAATCCTTCCATGGCAGTATTGGAGGCAGGTCGCCTTGCTCTTTGCGATTGTGGTGCTGAAACCATCAACCACTATTGCTCTGATAATACTCGTACATTCCCTGTAAGCGGTAAGTTCACACAGAAGCAATTGGAGATTTACAAGGTTGTAGAAGAGTGCCACGATGCAGCATTGAAACTTTCTAAGCCGGGTGTCAAGTACATGGATGTACACTTTGCTGTCTGCCGTATTCTCTTTGACCGCATGAAAGAGCTTGGACTAGCTAAGGGTGACACCGATGCTGCTGTAGCTGCTGGTGCACACGCAATGTTCTTGCCTCATGGTCTTGGTCACATGATGGGTATGGATGTTCACGACATGGAGTCATTCGATCAGATTCATGTAGGTTTTGATGAAGAGACACGTCCTAACCTTGAGCAGTTCGGAACAAACTGTCTGCGTATGGGGCGTCGCTTAGAAGAAGGTTTTGTTGTTACCGATGAGCCAGGTATCTACTTCATTCCTGCATTAATTGATGAATGGCGTGCAAAGAAACACTGTGCAGACTTCCTCAATTTCGATAAATTGGATGAGTATAAAGATTTCGGAGGTATCCGTCTTGAAGACGACATCCTCATCACAAAGGATGGTTGCCGATTCATAGGCAAGGATATTATCCCTTACCACCCGCAGGATGTTGAAGAATTTATTGCAGCAAACCGAAAGTAATAAAACATTTTATAATCAATATTTACATCAAGGTTGCCGCAAGAGTGTCACTCACAACGGCAACCCAATTTTTAAAAACTTATGAGAAAAACTTTAGTAGTAGCATTGCTCGCTTTGGTTGCGATAGGTGCTAATGCCGCAGACAAGAAAGAGGGAACGACCTCTAACAAGCCTGTTTTTACTGTAGTAAAACAGATTCCAATTACAAGTATTAAGGACCAGAACCGCTCAGGTACTTGCTGGGACTACTCTACTCTTAGCTACTTCGAGGCTGAAATCTTGAAGAAGACTGGTAAGACATACGACCTCTGTGAGAGCTTTGTTGCAAACAAAACATATATGGATCGTGCTATTCAAGTGGTTCGCTTCCACGGTGATTGTCAATTTGCTCAAGGTGGTTCAGCATACGACGTGTTGCACACACTTGAGAACTACGGTATCTGCCCAGAGAATGCAATGCCATTCCCAGGCTCTCTCTATGGCGACTCACTGAACAACTTCAATGAGTTCTTCTCATTGCTGGAGCCATACGTAAATGGTATTGCCCGCAACAAGGCAAATAAGATTTCAGGTCAGTGGAAACAAGGCTTGCAGGGTATTCTTGATGCTTACCTCGGTAAGTGTCCAGAAACTTTCACCTACGAAGGCAAGCAGTATACTCCAAAGAGCTTCGCAGCAAGTCTCGGTTTGAACTGGAGCGATTACGTAACTGTTACTTCTTACACACACCATCCATTCTACACACAGTTTGCTGTTGAGGTACAGGACAACTGGCGTTTCCCATTGTCTTACAACCTTCCTATGGACGAGATGATGCGCATCATTGACAACGCTGTTATGAACGGCTACACTGTAGCATGGGGTGGCGACGTTAGTGAGCCCGGTTTCACTCGTAAGGGTTTGGCTTACATGGTTGACGGTAAGAAGGTTGAAAGCATGAAGGGTAGTGACATGGCTCACTGGCTTGGTCTTTCTGCAGCAAAGAAGAAGGATATTATAGACTCACTCGGTGTAAACGTACCAGAGGTTGTTCCTACACAGCAGCAGCGTCAGGAGCGTTTCGACAACTGGGAGCTTACTGATGACCACGGTATGCTTATCTTCGGTATTGCTAAGGACCAGAATGGTAAGGAGTACTACATGGTTAAGAACTCATGGGGTGAGACTGGCGACTACAAGGGTATCTGGTACATGACCAAGAGCTTCATTGCAGCTAACACCATGGACTACATGGTAAACAAGAATGCTATCCCTAAGGATATTCGCAAGAAGATGGGTCTCTAAGGAAGTAGGATTGTTGGGGTGCTTAACCATCTTTTTGACGTTATCTATTCAACAATCCACACTGAATTATAAACAATCCCGTTCCTATGATTTGGAGCGGGATTGTTCTTTTATAGCTTATTGGGCTAATTAGGCTAATATGACCAATAAGGCTGATAGGCCTAATAAAGCTGATAGGCCTAATAAAGCTAATATCATTTGAAAACACAGAACCAAATAATACTCCACATAACATTCTCATTTGGCATTTTTTTTGTACCTTTACGGACAGAAATAAAAACAATTTAAAATGCAATTTAAATGGAACTACACACCACCTGCAGATTCTCAGGTCAATGCGGCTAAAGACTTAGGGGAGAAATTGGGTATTAGTCCCATTCTCGCTTCGCTGCTTATTCGCCGTGGTATAACCACGGAGAGTGCTGCTAAGCGATTCTTCCGCCCACAGTTGGCAGACCTCATCAATCCTTTCTTAATGAAGGATATGGATGCAGCTGTCGACCGTCTCAATGACGCAATGGGCCATAAGGAGCGCATTCTTGTCTACGGAGACTATGACGTAGACGGCTGTACGGCTGTAGCGTTGGTATATAAATTCTTACGACAGTTCTATTCAAATATTGATTATTACATCCCCGACCGTTATGATGAAGGATATGGAGTAAGCAAAAAAGGAATAGACTTTGCTAAAGAAACTGGAGTAAAACTCATCATTATCCTCGATTGTGGTGTTAAAGCAATCAAAGAGATAACCTATGCCAAGGAACAAGGAATAGACTTTATCATCTGTGATCATCACGTCCCAGACGAAGTGATGCCACCTGCTGTGGCAATTCTTAACCCTAAACGACCAGATGACACCTATCCTTTCAAGAACCTTTGCGGTTGTGGTGTAGGCTTTAAGTTCATGCAAGCATTTGCAAAGAACAACAATATCCCGTTCTCTCGCCTCGTTCCCCTACTCGACTTTTGTGCTGTCAGCATAGCAGCCGACTTGGTTCCTGTGGTTGATGAGAACCGTATCCTTGCCTTCCACGGACTAAAGCAGTTGAATCAGAATCCAAGTCTTGGACTGAAAGCAATTATTGACATCTGCGGTTTGAATGGTCGTGAGCTATCTATGAGTGATATCATCTTTAAGATTGGACCACGTATTAACGCCAGCGGACGTATGGAGAATGGTAAGAAGAGTGTTGACCTACTTGTTGAAAGAGAATATAGTTTGGCTTTCAATCAAGCAAAGCATATTGATGAATACAACGAACAGCGAAAGGATGTAGACCGCCAGATGACAGAAGAAGCCAACCAGATTGTGGCTCGCTTAGAAAGTCAGAAGCATCAGTCGAGCATTGTTCTCTATGATGAACATTGGAAGAAAGGTGTTATAGGTATTGTTGCTTCTCGCCTGACTGAAATCTATTTCCGTCCAACGGTGGTCTTAACACGTGACGAAAACCTTGCCACAGGCTCTGCACGTAGTGTAGCAGGATTCGACGTGTATGCTGCCATTAAGAGTTGTCGTGACCTACTATTGAACTTTGGTGGACATACCTATGCAGCGGGTCTGACTATGAAGTGGGCAGATGTAAAAGAGTTCCGCGAACGCTTCCAAGCCTTTGTAGAAGAACATATCGAACCAGAACAGCGTGAGGCAATACTGGATATTGATGCAGTCATCGACTTCAAGGACATCACCAAGAAGCTGCACAGCGATTTGAAACGCTTTGCCCCATTTGGTCCAGAAAATCCAAAACCTCTCTTCTGTACGTTGGATGTCTACGATTTCGGAACAAGTAAGGTTGTAGGACGTGAACAAGAGCATATCAAGTTAGAATTAGTTGACTCCAAATCCAACAACGTAATGAATGGTATAGCCTTCGGACAGAGTGCATCTGCCCGTTACATCAAATCAAAGCGTTCGTTTGACATAGCCTACACGATTGAGGATAACGTTTTCAAGCGTGGAGCTGTCCAGCTGCAGATAGAAGATATTAGACCTACAGAGGACTCTTGACGGTTGATTGAATTTTATAAGTAGTACGCAGATTAACAGGAGCCTTTCAACCCCTAAAGTTCAAAATTCAAACCTCAAAGTTCAAAGTCTAATGTCCTACCTTGACATTCTCCATCAATACTGGGGTTATCCTGACTTTCGTGGTATTCAGAAAGAAATCATCGAGAGTATCGGTTCGGGAAAGGATACCTTAGGACTAATGCCAACAGGAGGAGGTAAGTCTCTCACCTTCCAAGTGCCTGCATTAGCCCAAGAGGGAGTATGCTTAGTCATAACCCCTCTCATTGCATTGATGAAAGATCAGGTTGACCATCTTCGTCGTCAAGGTATCACCGCAGCTGCTATTTATTCCGGCATGCGCCATGACGATATCGTTACAACCTTAGAGAACTGTACTTTTGGAGGTATAAAGCTACTTTATATATCACCAGAGCGTATAGGCTCTGATATCTTTCAGGCTAAATTAAGACATATAAAAGTGAGTTTTATCACCGTTGATGAAGCCCACTGTATCAGCCAATGGGGTTATGACTTTCGCCCTTCCTATCTACAGATTGCAGACATTCGAAAGTTAGTACCTGATGTACCTATTCTTGCTTTGACTGCAACTGCTACGGCAGAAGTTGTTGATGATATCCAAGACCGTTTAGGCTTCAAAGAGAAGAATGTCTTCCGTATGAGCTTTGAACGTAAGAACTTAGCTTATGTAGTGCGTCAGACAGAGGACAAAGATGCTGAGATGGTACATATCCTACAATCTATTCCAAAGACAGCCATAGTCTATTGCCGTAGCAGGAAACGTACAAAGGAGATAGCACAGATGCTCTTAGAGCATGGTATTTCTGCTACATGGTATCATGCAGGTTTAGAACCAAGTGTGAAAGACCAACGTCAGAATGACTGGCAGAACGACAAGATACGTGTCATGGTTGCTACAAATGCGTTTGGTATGGGTATTGACAAACCTAATGTACGCATGGTTATTCACATAGATAGTCCAAGTTCATTAGAGGCTTACTTCCAAGAGGCGGGACGTGCGGGACGTGACGGCAATAAGGCATACGCTGTATTGCTTTATAATGGGAACGACAACCGCACCCTACAGAAGCGCATTGAGGACACCTTCCCGCCTAAAGACTATATCCAGACAGTATATGAGCACTTAGCCTACTTCTATCAGATAGGTGTCGGAAGTGGTTACGGATGTATTTTTGAATTCTCAATAGACAAGTTCTGTAATACCTTCAAACATTTCCCTATACGTGTAAATGCAGCTCTAACAATTCTTCAACGAGCTGGTTACATTGACTATGAGCAGAATCCTGACTCTAAAGCACGTGTTCGGTTTCTTTTGAACAGAGACGATCTTTACCGACTCGACTCTCTGAGCGACAAAGAGAATGACATAGTCACTGCCCTACTCCGTAACTATGGCGGTTTATTCTCTGACAATGGATATATTGATGAGAGCTATATTGCACAAGAAGCGGGACTCGATAGAAACCAAACCTATATGGTATTGGTCAACCTAAGTAAGAAGCGTATCATAAACTTTATTCCACGCAAAAACACACCACTTATCAGCTATACACAAGACCGCATTGATGGTGTTGACGTTGTACTGGATAAGAGTGTGTATGAAGATAGAAAAGAACAATTTATAAAGCGCATCAATTCAGTTATCAACTATGCGCAAAATGAACGAGCATGCCGCAGCAGACAGCTACTGTCATACTTCGGAGAAACAAAGTCAACAGACTGTGAGCAATGCGATATTTGCCTATCACGTACCAAAGAAAATGATACAGATAAGAAAGAGCTTATCAGACAACAGCTGCTAACATTATTAGCAGATAGACTGAAGCATCATATTACAGAGATTCGACAACTGAATGATAACTGGGACCTTATACAGCAAGTAATGCGAGAGATGGTTTTGGAAGAGGAAATTCTTATAGATGGAAGTTTCTTACTTCTACCCTAAAAGATTGTTCTCGGATTAGTAAGTTCTTTCATAATAGACTTAGCAAAAGCATAATTACGGATACGAAAAATCCTTACATAATTTATTACTATTCGTGCGTAAAAAACAACGAAAAGGCACTTTTCAACCACCTTTGTAACTCTTTAATTATTAACTCATTACAAAGTCGTGCAAGAAAAGGTGCTTAGTTAGCTCGCAAAAGGGCATCTTTTGCAAGCCAATTAAGCCTCTATTAAAACCCAATTTACCATCGGTAATTTTAGAAAGCGTGAAATATTTTTACAAAACAAAGGCGCACATAATGTACGCCTTATTATTTAATTGCTTGTAAGCACGCTAATACAGACTTTATACAACTGCCCTTTCCTTAAGCAAACAACACTCTGCAACGACAGACTTCAACCTCTTCTCCCCCATCATTGCTCTTGGTAATTCTGACATTGAAGTCGATATCTGTTTCACGCTGCTCACGATAGAAATGAAGTTTATCACCTTGATGAGATTCTGCAACATAAGCTATCTCAAAACGCTTAATACAATGTTGTTTATACCAAGACAGATTCCACAGGTCTAACACATGCTCAATATACTTGACAGAGTTAATATGCCCATTAACATCTACATCATTATAATAGGTGTCTATAGAACGGATTGGCTTAGCATCAGCAGTCATCTTCACTCGTGAAGACTTCTCTATTGGGCAATCGTATTCGGTTTCAATATACTCATTAATAAGACCGTCACGGACGGCAAGAATGTCTACTGGCTGACGTGTATCAAGGTCTATCATCGCCCAAACACTCTTACCATAACCATATACATGACCAGATTCACCAACAACCTTAAAGTTACGGCTTGTAAAGAACTTCATTGCATTATCGACCCAAGTCTCTACAAAAAACTTATCATACGCTTTCGGCATCTCCTCCATCTCAATAGCCAAGCGGCTCAACACCCATGTCTTATTGACAGTATTGAGATAATTCATACCATATCCACGTTCATTGCTATGGAAGTCAGCAGCATTTAGCATGTGATTGCCTAAATGTCCCATAAACAATTGGTTGGAGAAGTCGCAATGAAACGGCTCTGCCAAAAACTCATATCTACCTATCTTTGATAGCTTTTCCATATAATCCTTTCTTAGTCTAACAAGTTATACCAAGTACTTACATATACCTGATATATTCTATGATAACGGAGAATCAGTAAAATTATTCTATCATTAACAAGGAAAACTAAACAGCCATGGTTATACCATTATCAATGCTATTAGCGATAAGAAAACACAACATATAAACAAAAGAGGATGCACCTTAAAGATGCATCCCCAATATTTATTGTTCGAAGGATAAACCTTCTTAACCTATTCGGTTAGATTACTTTACGTAAACAACAGCGAGACGGTTAGAAGTTGTACCCTGTACGCCCTTACCAGTAGCCTCATCAACGATTACACCGCGAGACTTGAGGTAGTTAGCAACTACATCAGCACGAGCCTGTGAGAGACGATCGTTAAGTTCCTTAGAACCCTCTGGAGAAGCTGTACCAACAACCTGAACGTGAACACCCTCCTTAACGTTGTTAAGAGCAGCCTTAGCGTCGTTTGTAAGAGCAGACTTACCCTGTGCGAAGGTTACGAATACGAGGTCAGAAACTGTGAACTCCTTAACCTTAACTGTAGGAACCTCCTTAACGATCTCCTTAGTAACAACCTGTGGCTTACGGTTACGGAGCTCGTTAATCTGAGCGTTCAAAGCATCAATCTCAGCCTGGTCACGTGGAGTAACGATTGTGAAGTTGTGTGTACCGTTAGAGTTCTTGAACTTGTAGATGAAACCAGCATTCAACTGAACGAATGAGTTGTTGATGTTGTAAGCTGGCTGACCTGCCTGTGCAGTTGCCTTATAACGATAGTCTACGTTATACTCTGGGTAAGTAAGACCTGTAGGAGTAACAGCTACGTTATGTGAGTGAGACTTGCCCAAGAACGCGAAGTTGATAGAAGGCTCTACATAGAACTGGAACTGCTTCTCAGCACCGAAGTTGAAAGCAAAGTCAAGAGCAGCCTTAGAAGTCATGCGGTTACGATTCTCAGATGTAGCAGCCTTGAACTGATTGTTGTTAGAGAACACGTGCATCCAACCAAGACCATAGAGTGCGCTAACCTCAAATGTACGTGGCTCACCTGTGTAACCACCGAACCAGTTGCTAAGGTTTACAGTACCGAGCAAGCTTGCGTTTGTAGCGCGAACTACTGTACCAGTAGAACCCCAAGGCTTGTTTGAGAAATATGCGTTACCCTCTACTGCAAGACCGAATACTGGAGTGAAATAACGACCGATACGGATACCAGCGTTTGGATCGAGGTCGCTCAACCACTTGTGACCAGTTGTCTTTGTAGCAACACCACCGTTAATACCAACGTAGATGTTATCAAATGTCTTGCTTTCTGCAACAGTCTGAGCAGAAACAGATGCTGCCATAGAAGCAGCAGCTAACATTAAAACTAACTTTTTCATTGTTTCTCTGAATTAATTAATATTTGTAAAATGTATAATATCAATGTTTTAAACTCGGTGCAAAGTAATAAAAAAATAATGAAACAACCAAATTTTTTTGAAGAAAAATATGCACAGCCAGCTATATAATGAGCAAAAGCAACCACAAAGGAAGAGGTTAAGAACAATATCTTATGTTTTTTCTATTTTATAATACAAAAATAAATATGGGAATGTAGTTAAACTGCGTATTGTGGGAACTTACCTCTTAACGATTTATAGAGTTATTGTTGTTCTGTAAAACTTAAATTGTATTTTATCTCTCGTTAAGGAACTGCTTTAAAATTGATAACATTCTATTACCTTTTGAAAGAGTAAGCAACCATATTACATAAGTTGGCTTATTTGACAGAACCTTACATCTCTTTTCAATAAAAAAACAAATAGGACTTCCCTCTGTATTATATTCCAAGCTACTTAACGCTCAGCACCATTAGTGTTTACCAACAGCACAATATGTGCGGAGCCATAGCACATCGAAAGAAAATAGTAAAAGAGAATCATTATGTTCCATTATAATATAGTAAGCGACTAATGATTAACTTATACGAGTGATGTTTATTGGATAGGACCAATATGGAATGACAAGGTATTGCCTATAAGCAAAGAAAAAAAAGGAACCCATAGCATCACTGCTTAGGTCCCTTTAACAAATTAGAGAGTTATAAAAAATCAGGTTCACATTTTATTACTGTAGATAACTTCTACAGCAATATTGGATTCGATTACTGCTGAGCAATAATCTTCATACCCTCCTCCACTGCTTCCATATTCAGCGGAATGAGTTTATGATGGCGTTCTGGCAAACTCTTGAAGAGTGCCTTCTTGAGTCCATCAGTGCTGACAACAGGACAAACCTTTAGCAGACCACCTAAGACAATCATATTAAATACCTTTGCATTCTTCATCTCAGCAGCCTTGTCCATAGCGTTTATGCGATAGACAGTGATATCCTTACGAGTTGGAGGATTAATGACTCCATGACCATCATAGATAAGCAAACCGCCTGACTTAACCTTTGGCTCAAACTTGTCCAATGAAGGCTGATTCAATACAATCGCTACATCATACTTACTGAGAATTGGAGAAGAGATACGGTCATCGCTTACAATAACCGTAACGTTGGCTGTACCACCACGCTGCTCCGGACCATAAGCTGGCATCCATGTTATCTCCTTATCTTCCATTAGTCCCGAATAAGCCAGTATCTTACCCATAGAGAGTACGCCCTGACCACCGAAGCCACTAATTATTATCTCTTTCTTCATATTACACCTTATTTATATATGGGAGAAGGTTTTTAAAGACCTATAGTGTCTTTTAAATCTCCCTTCTCATATTCAGGGAACATATTCTCACGCATCCACTCGTTAGCTTTCACTGGAGTAAGTTTCCAACCACTGTTACAGGTTGCAACAATCTCAACTAACGAGCTTCCCTTTCCTTGCATACTTGCTTCAAACGCTTTGCGAATTGCACGCTTAGCTTTATTAATTGAAGCTACGGTGTCAACACTCTGACGAGTTACATAGCAGGTTCCTTTCAGGTGACTTGCCAACTCCGTAATGTTCAAATTATAACCATGCAGTTCTGGATCACGACCATATGGACAAGTTGCTGTCTTCTGACCAAGAAGTGTAGTAGGTGCCATCTGTCCACCTGTCATACCATAAATAGCATTATTAATAAAGATAATTGCAATATTCTCGCCACGGTTCAAGGCATGGATTGTTTCTGCTGTACCAATACAAGCAAGGTCACCATCACCCTGATAAGTAAACACCAAGCGGTCTTCCCAAAGGCGCTTAATACCCGTTGCAACAGCTGGAGCACGACCATGAGGAGCTTCCTGCCAGTCGATATCAAGATAGCGATAAGCAAACACGGCACAGCCTACTGGGCATACACCAATCGCCTTATCACTCATTCCCATTTCTTCAATTACTTCTGCAACTAACTTATGAACCACACCATGTGAACAACCCGGACAATAATGCATTGTCGTATCGTTCATCAAAGTTGGCTTCTTATACACCAGATTCTCAGGTGAAATTATATCATTTGCCATAATAAACGTCCTCCCTTCTTACTTTACTAACGTTTCCTTGAGTGCCTTGACAATCTCTTCTGG
>CAMUQM010000046.1 GCA_947095945.1 uncultured Prevotella sp. | reverse complement strand
TGAACTGCCCTATAAGCACATTGATGTCCTCAAGGCATTCTCCACCACAAAGGTAGCTGAAGAAGAGAGAGCCGAAAATACTTCCATGGCTGAATGCTTTGCCACTACTTCCACGTTTGCCCAATACAGATTCGGTAAGTTTTTCAAAGCCCAACTTTGAGAAAACGTCCATAATGTGATAAATTCCTCCGAAAGAAGTGATATTCTCGTTTTTAATTGCTACCTTTGTCATGTCAGATTTTTGCTTACTTGTTATGTTTGTAGCACCAAGATAGGTGAAATTTCTGACATGTCCAAGTGTTTTGAGAACTTTGTTTCTCAGACACTTGGAGTTCTTACAAGAATTTATGCTGCGGAATTAAGGTTATATCTGTAATGGAAAGAATGAAAAAAGGTTCAAAGTACAACAGATAAATCTTGCTGTGGAATATTTTTCTTACCTTTGCATTTGTGGAAGATAATTTATTCCATAAAACAGCATAAGAGATTAGCAAAAGGGGCAACAAAAATAATATTTTTCACTTCTTTTTGTTTCATAATTTCTTAAATGCTTAATAAAACCTTCTAAAGAAAAGTATGATAGTTTGTATCGCAGAGAAACCCAGTGTGGCTAAAGATATAGCTCGAATTCTTGGAGCCAACAAGGCTTGTAATGGCTATATGGAAGGCAATAATTATCAGGTAACATGGACCTTCGGCCACCTTTGTGAGCTGAAGGAGCCTAATGATTATTTCATAAACTGGAAATATTGGAGTTTAGCAGCATTGCCTATGATACCACCACGCTTTGGTATTAAACTTATTGAAGACGAGGGAATTAAGAAGCAGTTTGCTGTTATTGAGAAGCTATATCAGTCGGCAGAGATGATTATCAACTGTGGTGATGCTGGGCAGGAAGGGGAATTGATTCAGCGTTGGGTTATGCAAAAAGCGGGTGTAAAGTGTCCCGTGAAGCGATTGTGGATATCTTCGATGACAGATGAAGCTATCCGTGAAGGTTTTGCTAATCTGAAAGAACAGGAACAGTACCAGCCCCTTTATCTTGCAGGGTTGTCTCGTGCCATAGGCGACTGGCTGTTGGGAATGAATGCCACACGTCTTTATACTTTGAAGTATGGCAACAATAGTTATGGCAGAGGGCAAGTGTTATCAATTGGTCGAGTACAGACACCAACTTTAGCACTCATCGTACAGCGTCAGAAGGAGATAGATAACTTTAAGCCAGAGCCTTATTGGGTATTGGCTACAGTTTATCGTGACACACAATTTACCGCAACAAAAGGTAAATTTACTTCTAAAGAAGAAGGCGAACAAGCTTTCTCGACGATTGAGGGAAAGCCTTTTACAGTTACAAGTGTAACTAAGAAGAAAGGTGCGGAACAGCCAAAACAACTCTATGACCTCACATCATTGCAGGTAGACTGTAACCGCAAGTTTGGATTCTCTGCTGAGATGACACTCAATACGATTCAGGCTCTCTACGAACGTAAGCTTACAACTTACCCACGTGTTGATACACAATTTCTTTCTGATGATATCTATCCAAAGTGTCCACAGATAATGAACGGACTCTTTCAGACTGCTTTTGCTGGTAAAAAGCCTTATGCTGAGATTGTGAAGATTTTAGGAGGTAAGCCATTGCCTAAGACGAAGCGTGTATTCGACTCATCAAAAGTTACTGATCACCACGCTATCATCCCTACTGGTGTATTGCCACAAGGACTGACAGATGCTGAACAGAAAGTATATGATCTCATTGCTCGCCGTTTTATTGCAGCTTTTTATCCTGATTGTAAGTTTTCTACGACTATAGTCTTAGGTGAGGTAGACGGAATAGAGTTTAAAGTTTCTGGTAAGGAAATACTTGATTTGGGTTGGAGAGTTTGCACTGATACACCAGCAGGTTCTTCCTCTACCCTATTAGAAGAGGAACAAGAAAATTCAGGTACAACCTCTCCACTCCTTCCAACTTTCAAAAAAGGAGAATCAGGACCGCACACCCCTACCCTAACAGAGAAGCAAACAACCCCGCCAAAACATTATACAGAGGCATCACTTCTCCGTGCTATGGAAACGGCTGGTAAGTTTGTTGAGGACGAAACATTGCGTGCTGCAATGAAGGAAAATGGTATTGGACGTCCTTCGTCACGTGCAGGAATTATTGAAACGCTCTTCAAACGTCATTATATACGTCGTAAAAGAAAGAACATAGAAGCAACAGAAACTGGTATTGCCCTTATCGACACAATTCAAGAGAAACTTCTTACTTCAGCCGAACTAACAGGTATCTGGGAGAAGAAACTCCGAGATATTGAAGCCAAGAAGTATGATGCTTCACAATTTATTAATGAATTGAAGGAGCAGCTTACTAACATTGTTAATGACGTGTTAGCTGATAATTCTACACGAAAGATTGGTGAGGCGGAGGGAAACAAGGAGAAATAAAATCCCCCGAACGACCCATCACTGACAGAAACAGGGGAATTTCTTTAAAAAAATCATTGTGAAGATACAAAATATTTCGGCGTAATGGACATTTATCATATTGATTATAAATCAATACAATAGGTTGTTTTAAGGGGGGACAATTTACATGAATAGAAAGTATTGTTTTTTATGAAGAAGAGTATTTCAAGCGTATTTCCATTGTAGCGTTGCTGTAAACTCAACGACCTCTTTTTTATATTCCAACAAATCATTAAGATAGAACAGTTTTTATTTTATTGTCGAGCTGTTTGTTCTAACTTATAATGAAAACAGAAGCAAGGAAGAAAAATGACAAAACAAGACTTTGTCAGTTGTAAAATTTATCAAAACATCTAAATCCTTTTGCCTTAAGATAATTACATATCTGTAGGTTTCTTCTTACGTGCAGTTCTAATTCTATCTTGAATCATCTGATAGTGTGAAATAGCATGCTTACGTGCATTGATAATCTGGAACCTATAGACAAAGCAGGTTGTAACAAAATACACAGTCGCTTGTATCCATAGCGCACGCACTTCAGGTAATATATCATCAATAGTTGCACCCATAGATGCTATTCGTAAATAGCCACGAACCCCAAAGGTAGAAGGAACAAGCCAACTTACTCCTTGCCATCCGCCAGGAATACTACTTTGTGGCCATGATGCTCCAGTAAGGAAAAGAAATGGAATAGATGTGAAAACCACTAATAGCATTACATTCTCACGATAACGTACAAGACAGGAGATTGTCATACCAAAGAAGATAACCGCTAATAGATATGGTAAAAGTAGCCAAAACAAGTCAGCAGGGCGAGCAAGCATCGTAAAGTTAAACAAATACGGTACAACCATTGTTATATATGCTGCCATAATGCAATAAATCATAAAATAGCAAGAGGATTTACCAAGTACTATTTTCATAATTCCATTATAGTGCTTACCAATAGGAACAAGGTCTTGGAAGCGGTTGTTTTCGCGTGCTGTACCAGCTGACAAGCCAATACCAAGAAGCAATGTCTGCTGTAGAATAAGAATCAACACCCCCGGTAGGATAGCATTACCATAACCTCCCGTTGTATTGAAGATGGGTTCTGCATCTATTATCATAGGCTCGGTGTTCACCTCCTCATCTCGCTCTGTAAATGAGAAGGTATGTCCTTTCTTTAATTCAGTACCCATGTCCATTGATACTGCCAGTGCAGTCTGATAGATAGCTTTATAAGTAAGCATCAGACTCATATCGCAATAAACACCCACGTGTCCCTTTTCTCCACGATGCAAAGTGCGGTCAAAGTCACTTGGGAAATAAAGTACGCCATGCACAGCCTGTTTTCCTACCAATGTTTCAGCTTCTTGTAGATTATTGCAATAGTAGGCAGCACGTACATCGGGTGATGCATCAAAGTTTTGAATAAACTCACGAGAGGAGGCAGAGTGAGATAAATCAACAATAGCTACTGGAACCTCACGTACCACCTCATTATTATATATCCATGAGTAGAGCAGTGGGTAAGCCAAAGGAACAAGGAGAAAGAAAATCAACACGCCTTCATCCTTAACTGTACTTTTAGTTTCTAACCACCATATATAGCAAAGTGAAGAGAGGAAACTCAGTGGTCCTGAGCTTTCTTTCTTTTTATTATTAGGCTTGGTTGTATTCTTTGTTTCTGACATAAATGAAAGTTTGTTGAGTCCTCTTTTATGAGAGTTCATTTTAAGCAATGAGAGTAGGTAAACCTAACACATCGTTTGGAAAGAGTGGAGAGGTCCTTTATGGTATATACACATACTCAACCATCGCTCGCTTAATATTCCTAATCACAAGGATAGGAAGTGAAGCAAAGGCTATCAGCGCAACGACATTTACCCATGCATCAATCAATGGATAACCATTGAAGATACATATCTGATAAATCATATAATAATGACGTAGCGGAATAATCTGTGCCAAAGCTTCAATCATACCATCCATTGCAAAGAGAGGGAAGGTTGCACCACAAGCTGAGAATCCTACCACTGCCCAAAGAGAGCATACGCTCATTGACATTCGCAGAGAAGGCATCAGTCCGAAAACAAAAACACCGAAGCCCTGAGATGATAGAACAGTGAGAATAGCAAGGAAAAAGATCATTTGTACACCGCCATGATGTGGGAAATTTAGATAGCCATAGACGTACCATTCATATCCCAAGAAGATGGTCAAGAATATGAGAGTCTGTGGTAATAGCTTACCCGTAAGGGCAACAAGAATCTTATTCCCAGCCATGGACATCCACTCGTTAGCACGACCAAACTTTAACTCAGTTCCAATAGAATAGGCTGTAACGAGAAACATGAACAGCACTAAGATACCAGGTATCATGATACTACTTAAATAAACATTATAGTTCATCCAAGGATTGCCTACCATGTGAACATCAAGTCCTATAGGCTGAATGAATGTTTTAATCTCATTGGGAGTCTTGCCAAGCATCTGTAATTTGGCAGCACCAACAGCAGCGGAACTAAGTGTTGTAACGGTCTTGAGATCTTTGAAAAGCATACCGCCTGCAACAAGTGTTACATTACTATAATAGAATGACATCTCAGGCTGACGTTGAGAAACGAGCTTTGCTGTTGTTCCTTCTGGAATATAGAGGAAGCCGTATATCTCATTGCGCTGTATAGCCTTACGCGCTTCGGCAACATTATTATAATGTCCAGCTAAATGTGTGCTTTGGAAACCATCCAACTGACGAATCATTGCACGCGTAACCGAAGTGTTATCGTTATCAACTACGCCACATGGAAGATTTTCAGGTTGCCCCTCACTCATCAGAGAGGTAAAGAAGAAGATGATAACAAGAGGAAAGACCACCATACAACAGATGTATATAGGGTTATGTATCATCAATCCTACTTCACGAGCAGAAAGGTTTACAATTCTTCTTATGTATATGAGTAATTTCTTCATTATAATTAGAAAAACTCCTCAATTCCTATATATAAGGAAAGTTACGAGAGGAGAAATGACTTTGATAGTCTTTGACATATAGTCATTAAATAATTAATCCTTAACAACTAATTGGCGAAATAATCCCCTTTATCAAATGTGTTTACCCTTAACACCAATAGTGTTTACCAACAGCACCACATGTGCCGAGCAACAACACAATTCTTAATTCCATTATGTAGCTCTCCTCTTTGGGAGGAATTGGGGGACGTTCCTACTTCTTTAATATTAATGACATACCCGGCTTGAGTCCCTCTACCTTCTTTGTTGGTTTTGCTTTTACTTGGAATGTCTTTAAATCGTATTGTCCGTTGGTCTTAGTAGCCTTCCACACTGCGTAAGAACCTTTATCCTTTAAGGAAGTTACACGCAGTTCTATGTTCTTATCAAGAGCAGGAATGAAGGCTTTAAGTAGAGTACCAACCTTCATATCTTTGAGTTGATCTTCACGGACATTAAAGGTTCCCCATATATCATCAACTATTGAGATACTCATAATGGGACTACCTAAGCCAACAAGTTCTCCAACCTTTGGATAGATTGTTTCAACTTCTCCGTCTTCTGTTGCACGCTGTACAGTTTCCTTCAAAACAGAACGAACTACTTCAACTGCAGAACGAGCAGCCTGAGCTTGCTTTTTTGCAGCTTCTTTTGTCTCTCGTTGTGCACCATTCTTGGCAAGTTCCCACTGTGACTTAGCGACCTGTACGCCAGCTTTCGTCGCTTCATAAGCAGCCATAGCCTCGTCACGCTTCTGCGCACTCATCACTCCTTCATCATATAATCGTTGCATACGACCATAGGTTTTTTCGGCAATATCATTCGCAGCAATAGCTTGTTGATAAATTTGATAGGCACTTTCAACAGTTTCACGACGTGTAGGACCTTCTGCCAATGCACTCAATGCATCAGTTGCACCAGCTGCAGCCTCGGCAACTTTCTCTTGTGTGCTTGCCTCAGGAATAGCCAATATTGCAAGAACGTCTCCTTTGTGAACAAAGTCACCTTCTTTCACTTTAATATCTGTAATACGCCCGGGGAATTTGCAAGCTACGCGGTATTCGCTTACTTCTATTTCTCCCTGTATGGTTTCTTCTGTACGATCAATGGTGAAATAACCAATGACGGCCACAATGACTACTACTGAAACAAAGCCCAAAACGGCTAAAAGTATGTTGTTATGTTGTGATTTTGCTGACATATTTTTGAGGTTTGATTATAAATATTTAGTATTCTATTCTTGTAAATTGAACCTTTAAGATATGAGTGTATGACTTTCATATGTCTGTTAAGTTCTAATCTCAAGGTTCACGGTTTTATTATAGACAACCAATAGCCTTTTGTAACCCAGTCTGTGCTAACTTGACACTAATCTCTGCATCAATGATTGCCATACGTGAGGTCTGCCATGCTGTCTGAGCTGCCATAACTTCCGTAACCGTCATAACGCCCTCCTTAAAGCCTACATTGGCACAACGCAGGTTTTCTTCTGCAGCTGCCATATTTTTATGGGATGTAGCAAGTTGCTTATTAGCATCTTTAAGACGAAGTCTATTTTGCTCTATTTCCAAGTCAATCTTCTTACGTACATCATCCATTTCCAACTGAGCAATACTTGTAGCTGTCTTGCTCGCACGAACCTTATATTTGTTTTCTCCCCATGTCCATACTGGTACTTGAACTGTTATTCCAATGTTCCATAAATCCGTGAAACGCTTCTGAAAGCCATTAAATAGATTTGGATTCGATACGGAATAGCCAGCTGTAAGAAGTATATGCGGAAGATTAAGTGAGCGGATAAGTTTTGTATTCTGTTTACTCAAATCGACAGCATTCTGCAAGAGTCGTAACTCAGGACGAGCTTCATCAAGACTTGTACTATCAGAAGTGGAGACTGTGTAGTTGTCAAACCGTGTAGATGAAGTAGGAGAAAAATCAGCATCGCCTTCGTCAGATAGTTGTATATCACCATTTAATTCAAGACCACATAGTTCGCACAAGGCCATCTTTGCCAATGAAACACCACTTTGAATGCGAGCAATTTGCATATCAGCAGTATTAACAGCAACCTCAACCTTTAATCCATCTGCACGTGTAGCTACACCTTCACGTATCATCTTCTTAACATCCTCATTTAGCTTTTGTGCTAAATCACGATAACGAATTGCTAATGCCTCTTTCTTCTTTAAGGAGATAGCAAGCCAATACGCATTATCAACTCCATAAAGTACTAACTGTCGTTTAAGCCTAATATTATTCTGTGCAACCTGCTCACCAATAGCCGCCATATCGTTAGCTGCCTTGATAGCACCACCCATATAAATAGGTTGGTTTACAACAATACCACCTGCATAGACATTCTTCGTGTTTGAACGGAATGCCTCATTAATACTTTGTCCGATATTATTTCCCGCCTGAGTAAGTGGTGTAGCAACATTGCTGAAAAGCTGACCAAGTTGCTGAGCCATCTGCGGACTAAGAATACCCTGCTGTGCTAATGAAGTAAGGTTCTGTCCAATCTGATTACCTAACTGTCCAAATGTATTTGTTCCGAGATTACTAAAAGAATTCTTTTGGTCATCACTAAGAAGTGAAATCTCACGTGAAAAATGCTGATAACCAGCGATTGCATCAACACGTGGCAAGTACTTAGTCTTAGCTGCCTTACGAGTATTTTCAGCCACATCTACTGTCATTCGCGAAACCTTTAACTGGCGATTGTTCTGTAAAGCCAGCTCCCGACATTTCTGCAGCGAGTACACCTCCTGTGCATGAATGCCAAAGGTTACACTAAAAAGCATTGCTATGGTGAATAATTTTTTCATTATCTAAATGTCTCTAAAGTATCAAATGCAAAATTACTTTTTTTGTATTGATTGGCAAGAAAAAACAAGGTTAGATTCATTAAAATATAAAAATATGTCTATTTTTAGGGAAATATAGAACAACTTTAGAAATAAATGTTTAACTTTGTAGAAATTATCTGTACAAAATACAAGTGCGAAAACATTTCATACAGTGAACAAAAATAGTTTCTTTTATCGTGCATTTGACCTCTATTATGATGGTTTCCGGCACATGACATTAGGCAAAACGCTTTGGACAGTAATAATAGTTAAGTTAGCTATTATGTTTCTTGTTTTAAAGATGTTATTCTTCCCAAACTTTCTGAAAGAGAACGCAGAAACTGGAAAAGAAAGTGATTTCATAGAGCAACAGCTGATGAAACGATAGAGCCTTTCTGTCTTTATCACCATTATTACCTAAATAGCAATATTTAATTCTTAACATTTTTAATAAATAACAAAAACAATGGAGAACCTACTCTTAGCCATTGATCCAGGAACAGTTGACTGGTCACGTGCACAGTTTGCGCTGACAGCCATCTACCACTGGCTTTTCGTTCCCTTGACACTGGGCTTAGCTGTCGTAATGGGAATCATAGAGACTTGTTATTATCGCACCCGAAAGGAGTTCTGGCGTAAAGCAGCTCAGTTCTGGCAGCGATTGTTTGGTATTAACTTTGCCATGGGTGTTGCAACCGGTATCATCCTTGAATTCGAGTTTGGAACAAACTGGAGCAACTATTCTTGGTTCGTTGGTGACATCTTTGGTGCGCCGCTTGCCATCGAAGGAATCTTGGCTTTCTTTATGGAATCAACATTCGTTGCGGTGATGTTCTTTGGTTGGAACAAAGTATCAGCTGGCTTCCACCTTGCTTCTACTTGGCTCACAGGTTTGGGAGCAACCATCTCTGCATGGTGGATTCTTGTGGCTAATGCGTGGATGCAGTATCCTATCGGTTGTACTTTCAACCCAAATACGATGCGTAATGAGATGACTTCATTCTTTGATGTTGCGCTGAGTCCATTTGCTATTGACAAGTTTACTCATACCATTACTTCTTCTTGGATACTTGGTGCAGCATTCACGGTTGGTGTTAGCTGCTGGTACTTGCTTCGCAAACGTCACGTTGAATTTGCGAAACAAAGTATTAAGGTAGGTGCTGCTGTTGGTCTTGTAGCTTCACTTTTAGCTGGCTCAACAGGTCACAACTCTGCTTATATGGTAGCACAGTCACAACCAATGAAACTCGCTGCAATGGAGGCTCTCTATGAGGGTGGTACTTCTCAGAGCCTTACTGCAGTAGCTTGGGTAAATCCTTTTAAGCAGCCTGATTGTATGAATCAGTCAGAGCCTCCTATGCGAATAGCTATTCCTAATATGCTTTCTATTCTTGCAACAAATGATCCTCACGGATATGTTCCAGGTGTAAAGGATATTATTAATGGTTATCAGAAGCCTGACGGAACGCAGGAACCATCATTGAAAGAGAAGCAGGAACGCGGTCGTAACGCAATTCAAGCCCTCAAAGACTATCGCGCAGGAAAGGACAAAGAAACTAACCTCAAGGTTCTTGAAAAGGACATGAAGTACTTTGGTTATGGCTATATTAAGAATGCAGAACAGATTGTACCATTCATTCCTGTGAACTTCTGGTCATTCCGTATTATGGTTGGTCTTGGATGTCTCTTTATTCTTGTTTTTGCAGTGATTTTATTCATTGTTTACAGAAAGGATATTTCTCGTCCACGCTGGTTGCAAAGAGTGGGTATTGCACTCATTCCATTGTCTTATATCGCAAGTGAATGTGGATGGCTCGTTGCTGAGTTCGGTCGTCAGCCTTGGACAATTCAGGATATGCTTCCTACGTGGGCAGCTGTAAGTGACCTCTCAAGTGGTGGTATCGCATTCACCTTCTTTCTCTTCCTCGCTCTCTTTACTGCAATGTTAGCAGTTGAGGTTAGTATTATGTGTAAGCAAATTAAGAAAGGACCAGAACTATGACATACGATTTTCTGCAACACTACTGGTGGTTCATCAACTCACTCTTAGGTGGACTGCTTGTCTTCCTGCTTTTCGTTCAGGGTGCAAACTCTATGATTTTCCAGTTGGGTAAGACTGAGGAAGAACGTCGAATGGTTATCAATTCTACCGGCCGTAAGTGGGAATTCACCTTTACTACACTTGTAACATTTGGTGGAGCATTCTTTGCTTCTTTCCCATTGTTCTATAGTACCAGTTTTGGTAGTGCTTACTGGGTATGGTTGTTGATTCTCTTTACATTCATTATTCAGGCTGTCAGCTATGAATTCCAGAATAAGGCAGGTAACCTATTTGGTGTACGCACCTTCCAAATATGCTTGATTATTAATGGTATTCTTGGTCCATTGCTTTTAGGTGGAGCTGTAGCAACCTTCTTTACAGGTTCTAACTTCATCGTAGAGAAAGGCAACATCACTGACTTTATGCAGCCTGTAATCTCTCGTTGGGCAAATGGTTCACGTGGTCTCGACGTACTGCTCAATCCATGGGTGGTTATCTTCGGTATCTCAGTGGTATTCCTTGCACGTATTCTCGGTACACTCTACATTAATAATAATGTGAACGATAATGCTATTCGTGGACGAGTACGTAAGCAGTTGCTTATAAACACCGTTCTCTTCTTGTTGTTCTTCTTACCATTCCTTATCGTAACATTGGTAGGCGAAGGTTATGCTGTGAACGAAGCTGGTGTTATCGTTATGGAGCCAATGAAGTATTTGAACAACCTATTAACAATGTGGCCATTGGCTATCATTCTGCTTGTAGGTGTTATTCTCTTACTCTTTGGAATCGTTAAGACCGTTCTAAAGCCAGAATATATTCGTGGTATTTGGCCTGCAGGTATCGGTGTTGTATTGGTTGTATTAGTTCTTTTCCTCATTGCAGGCTGGAACAATACAGCTTACTATCCATCAATTGCTGATCTTCAGAGTTCATTGACACTTCAGAACAGTTCTTCAAGCGAGTTCACATTGAAAACTATGTTCTATGTTAGCTTCCTTGTTCCATTCGTTTTGGCATACATCGTTTATGCTTGGCGTGCAATCGACAAGAAGGAAATTGACCGCAATGAAATTACTGAGGACGACCACGCTTATTAAGATGTAATCCTCCTGTTTCATACAGATAAACCTAAAAGGGTGAGAGAAGTATCCAATAATGGAATTCTCTCACTCTTTCTTCTTATAGAAAGAAATTTATTGGTGTCCGATAAAACTTTTGTGCATTCATATCTTTTTAATTCAAAATAATAAAAAAAGGTTCTTCCGGAATTTGGAGTGATATCATTTAATATCTGATTATCAATAACTTT
>CAMUQM010000045.1 GCA_947095945.1 uncultured Prevotella sp. | reverse complement strand
AGGTGATGAGTGCTGCTGGTTTCATGCCTCTGCGTACCGAGTGGTGGCACTTCAACCTTTGTACAAGAGCTTGGGCAAAGAAGAATTTGAGGGTGGTGAGGTGAGAAAAAAAAGCCTCACCCCCAACCCCTCTCCGAGTGGAGAGGGGCGTGATTACCGACTTTGCTATGGTGTTAGATGTTATGAATAATATTCTAAGGGGCTGTTATGACAATACAACAATAGGAATAGATGAAGCAAAAAAACAATATAGGGCATTCTGAACTACCACTGCCAAGATATGTGCGGGACGTTCTAAGCGAACATAACATTTCACTCCCCTCTCCACTCGGAGAGGGGTTGGGGGTGAGGCTTCTTGCCCTCCAATCCCACCGCTACCCTGATATTGATATGCCCTTCCTGCTCGATCAGTTGGCAGGATGGCAAACAGCATGCACAAAACTGCCGTCGTGGGCAGCAAATGAGGACATCATTTATCCACCGCATTTGTCAATGGAACAGTGCTCAAGTGAGCAGACAGCGGAGTATAAGGCACGGCTTGTTGCACGACTTATAGAGGCAGAGAGCTTTATAACTTCTGCACTTAATAACGATTGTAAAACCTCTTCAGTAGTTGAAAAAACTAAGCCAATGACACAACAAGCGCGTGCTCAGAAAGTTTGGGGAGGCTCTTTCTGCGATCTTACTGGCGGCTTTGGCGTTGACTTCTCCTTTATGGCACGAGGCTTTGAACGTGCTATTTATGTTGAACAGCAAGAGAATTTATGTGAGTTGGCACGTCATAACTTCCATGCCTTAGGCTTAACACAAGCCGAAGTGGTCAATGATGATGGTACAGTCTATCTCCATCAGCTTGCCCACGTGTCTGTTCTCTTCCTCGATCCAGCCCGTCGCAATGAGCAAGGAGGTAAGACGGTGCTGATAAGTGATTGTACACCCGATGTCTTGGCATTGGAGGACGAACTCTTAGAGAAAGCTGATTCGGTCGTTATTAAGCTTTCGCCAATGCTCGATTGGCATCGTGCTGTGGACGAACTCAATAGTTTGGGCAACATTGTTCGTGAGGTTCATATCGTCTCTGTACACAATGAATGTAAGGAATTGCTGTTAGTTTTGCAGAGAACGAAAGGTGAAAAAGATGACAAGATGGCTACGGAAAAAGCCCTACAAGTGTTCTGTGTGAATGACGAGAGTATCGTTTCTTATTCTCTTGATGAGGCTTTAAGCACATCACAGCGACTTCTTACGGCTATTCCCAAAGCTGGTCAATATCTCTATGAACCGAATGCTTCATTGATGAAAGCGGGTTGTTTTGCACTGCTCACTGCCCGTTATCCCCTTTCGGCACTCAGTTTGAATTCTCATCTTTTTGTCTCTGATGAGGCTATTGATGATTTCCCCGGTCGAAAGTTTGAGATAACAGCGGTTTCATCGTTCAATAAAAAGGAATTACGCCGTAATCTTTCAGGGATAGAAAAAGCCAATCTTGCCGTGCGTAACTTCCCAATGAGCGTTGCAGATTTGCGCAAACGTTTAAAGATAAAAGAAGGAGGAGACGTCTACCTCTTTGCAACAACTGATGCAGAAAACAATCATCTTCTCTTCGTTTGTAAGAAAACAGCAAAACCAACTTGTATCTCTCAATAATTTTGCCTATCTTTGTAGTCTTGGCATTGGGAATCCAAAGCTATACCTTTTGTCCGTAGAATACGACTGGTCAGACATTGTTTGACAAATAGTATAACGACTTTTAACCAAGAATATATGATAAATAATTACCGATAAAACCTATTAAAACAATGAACAGATATTTCAAAACGGTCATCGCCGCAGCGTTGATTGGTGTAACAACATCTGCCAATGCGATTGATCGAAAGACATTGGCACAGTACGCTTCTTCGTTACAAGGACTGAAGAAAGAGCAGTTGAAGACAGCTTTACACAAGCTGATGGACAAGAAGAAAGTCTTGCCATACGGCGGAGGTGGACACGGTACTTGGTGGGGATTCTGGTATTCAGACCGTGATCCGCAGACAAACGAGTGCTATAATCGTTATAGCGACAAGAAATTCTACTTTGAAAGCACGAACACTGGTAAGTCTATTGCTGGTATGAATATCGAACATTCTTTCCCCAAAAGTTGGTGGGGTGGAAAAAAGAATGATGCTTGGTGCGACCTTTATAATCTCTATCCATCTGACTCTCATGCTAACAGCTCAAAGAGTAACTACGTTATGGGCGTTGTTGTCAACGTTAAGGAAGAAGCTGGTGCGGGTTATGACAAGGTTGGAACAGGCTATGCTGATGGAAGACTTGTGAAGATGTGGGAGCCGGGCGACCGTTTCAAAGGTGAGTTCTCACGTAGTTATATGTATATGGCTACCACCTATCAGAACTTAAGCTTCGTTTCAGAAGGTGCCAATCAATTAAAGACGGGAGATTACCCAACACTGAAAAAATGGTCATCAGACCTATTCCGCCAGTGGAGTAAGAAAGACCGTGTTGACGAAATGGAAATCAAGCGCAACGAAGCTGTGTACAAGATTCAGAATAACCGTAACCTCTTTATCGACTATCCTAACCTTGCAGAGTACGTATGGGGCGACAGTATGGATGTAGAGTTTAACCCTTATTGCTCTATAACAACTGCTTCTGATGATAATCGATATACTGGTGTAATCGTTCCTGAAGACCCAGAAACTCCAGATAATCCGCAGGTGACACCACAAAGCGGAACTTTCGTGAAGACAACGGCAACCCCTATAGCTGATAAGCGTTATGTTCTCGTAGCTAACATTGGTAGCAGTTTTGTCATAGCTACTACACAGAAAAATAAGAGTTACGGTTATCTGCCGACGAAGACTATCAGCGATAATAGTGGTAAGGTGACCGTTTCTGATAATCAGTCATTCTTGACTTTGGAGTCTGGAACAACAGGTTTCTATATTAAGGATGCTAACGGCAAGTACTTCGGACAGTATGATAACTACAAGACGGTTCAGTTTGTTACTAAGGATAAGGCGGTAGAATGGACATTAGAGCCAAAGGCTGACGGTACATTCACCATTACTTCTTCTACAGGTCATGTGCTTCAGTACGACACCAAATATAAGACATTCGGTGCTTACAAGCCGGCTTCTTCTAATGGTATCTATCCAATGCTCTACATAGAGGATACAACAGCAGGAATAGGAGCCGTATGGACAGTGACGATTAGTGACGATGCTGTTTATAATCTGCAGGGGGTTCGCATGCCAACTGATGCACAACTCGCTCCGGGCATCTATATCCGTAGTGGCAAGAAGTTTGTTGTAAGATAAGACTTATAAAGTATATTTACGCAATAGAATATCTATTAATTGAGAATATCTATTAATTAAGGACAGGCAAATACGTCTGTCCTTAATAATGTTTTATAGTATTTATTTATCTGCTTCTAACAATTAATAGGAGTACTTCGCTACTCCTATTTATACCTATCCCCTGAGCTTATCTTCATTACTTGTGTGCAGTGAAATGATTCGTAGAAAGAGATTTTTAGCGTGAAAAATGACATAAAATAGGCTCAACAGACGTAAGTTATATGCTTAATATACGTCTTTACAAACTTCGAAATACTATACATTACAGCAGATAGATACCTAATTCAGCATTTTATAAACTTATTATTCCAAATTTTAAGAGGCCTATTATTCTTTTACAACTGCATATTTTTGAAGTGTCCTACTAATTTCCTAACTTTGTCACCATGATTATTCAAATGCATAAACCAAAGGCAAGGATGGAAGAACTGGACTTTCTCAAGTTCGTGTTCATTACATTGATGATTGCCTTTCACCTTGCTTATATTGGCGATACCTACCCTGTAGCCAAACAACTGGTCTATACTTTCCACATGCCGGGCTTCCTCTTGGTGTCAGGCTATCTGTTTAATGTGAACAAATCGTGGGCTACTTTTAGGAAAACAATGCTTTGGATTTTCATTCCTTACGCAGTGATGGAAAGCGGCTATACGGTGATGGCATCGTTACTCCCTATCCGTGAACACATTGACCACTTAACAGCAGGAATTCTTATTGACCATATCTTCCTTCATCCGATGGGTCCTTATTGGTACCTACACACGTTGATGCTTTGCGGTATTTGCTATTATCTTGCTTTCAAGAAACTTGAAGGGCGTTTTTCATCTGTATTGAAACAAGAGAAACCACTGCTGCCTATCAAAATGATGAGTATGGAAAATCAGGTATTATTAGGTAGGTTTACCCTTCTTGCTCTATTCCTTTGGTTGCTTTCTTACGCCTGCGGACTCCTCTCAATAGCCAATGCAGCCTACTTCCTTGTAGGTGCTATTGTGCGCCAAGCAGTAGGCAACTTTCGTCAGGCTTTCCCCGCTCGTTGGTGGACATTAGGACTTTTAGTAGTATGGTGTATCGACCCATCGCATTATGATAAGGCTTCTTTTGCGGGTGCGTGCGTGGTTTTCTTGGTTATCGGCTCACTGTTATGGCTTTATCAATTAGGAATTCCTCAACCACTGCGCGACCTCTTTCTCTTTATCGGGCGTAACACTTTACCACTCTTACTCTTCTCGCCTATCTTCACGATACTTGCCAAATACTATCAGCCTTTACTACTTCGTGTAGACCCAACGGGAATGTTCTTTATGGTTGTTAGCGTTGTATTGGCGATAGCTGGCTCATTTGGAATCACGTGGCTGATGGATGCTACAGGAGTATCGAGACTGTTCTTTGGAAAGAAAGAGCTAATTTAATGGACTTCTTAACTAATTAATCTTATTAGGCTAATTGGTCTTATTTGCCCAATTAGCCTAATAAAAACTTATATTCTCTCTTGTTTTAGCGGTGTTCCATCCAGCGAATAAGCTGTAAAAATACCGTTCTCATAGGTCATAAAGGTTGCTACATTCCCACCTTTTGGGAAAGTGATAGAGCCGAGATTACAAACAAGTGTACCCTCTTGCTGGGTGAGTTCCCATAGATGCGTATGTCCGTAGACAATAGCATCGACATGACCTTTTGGCATAGAGGTCTTATTATAGATATGTCCGTGAGTCAAGAATATCTTTCGTCCTTCATCAACCAGCATCAAATAGTCTGACATCATTGGGAAATCAAGCAGCATCTGGTCTACCTCTGCATCACAGTTTCCACGCACTGCTACAATGTTATTGGCACGTTTGTTCAGTGCTTCCACAATTCCTTTAGCATCTATTCCCTCTGGAATAGAGTTGCGTGGACCATAATTCAGTATGTCTCCAAGTACGCAAAGCATATCACAATGCTCACGATCATAGAACTGTAGCACCTTTTCTAATGCTGGTAGACATCCGTGGATATCTGATACCAATAGATATTTCATATCACTTTGATTGTTTGTTTCTTTGGCAAAGGTAATGTTATTTTCTCATATAACCTTTTAGATAGTCTCACAAAGAGGGATAAACTATAAGATAAAATGCAGAAAAAACAAATAAATACTATATCTAACCATTACCATGCCTTTTCGTCTTCTACAAATTATTCCCATATCAATCAACATTTGTAAATTATTTTCACACAACTCAATTCCAATACATGCTCTTTTGGCTTCTAAAAGATGCCTAATTGACTTGCAAAAGATGCTCTTTTGAGCTCAAACTAACGCCCTTTTGAAGTCCAATTAAGCACCTTTTCTTGCACGACTTTATAACTAATTGACTTCCTGTTAGTTGCAAACTTGTTTTTTATACGTATTTTTGCCTCTATTTATAGATATTTTATCCAAAATTATGTCATAATTTTTCAAAACCTTATCTGCAAATTTTAAAAGTATAAAAAGAAAAGGTTTGCCATGTCAAAGGATGAAAATAAAAAGACAGTTGACAGTCTTGACTATGTTTTTATTTAATGAATAACTTCGGTTCTTCCGTTGAAGCTATACGAAAAGTGTCCACGCATTTAACGGAAGAATAAAAAAATAGATGGTAACAACCAACACCTTAAGTATACAAAAAGGGGACATTAGAATTTAACTGAATCCTTGTACCAATAACACTCACACATAAAATTAAAAGTAAATGTTATTTTTTTAATTATTCACACGAATTTATTTGATTGTTTGAAACTTTTAGTTATATTTGCGACATAAATATCTATTACAGACAACCTTACTTGATAATAACATTATGACCAACCTTATGAATATGAAAAGAGTTTTTTTATCTACCTTATTTATGCTGTCGACGCTCGTCAGCTTTGCCCAACAGGTTTTCACTATTAAGGGTGTTGTTGTTGACGAAACAGGTGAAACGATTATAGGTGCAACTGTTCAGATAATCGGTGACAGCAAACTAATAACAGCAACAGATACTGAGGGTAAGTTTACCCTTGACAATGTCAAATCTGGTGCTAAGTTGGAAGTTTCTTATGTCGGTATGAAATCCTTCATTGGTCCTACTAAACCGACGATGAAAATTACGATGATTAACGACAACTCTGCGCTAGACGAAGTGATTGTTACTGCTTTCGGTGAACAGAAACGTTCAGCGTTTACAGGCTCTGCTGCCATTGTTGACTCTAAAAAGATTGAGCATAAACAAGTTAATAACGTAATGAGTAGTTTGAAAGGTGAGGCTGCTGGTGTTCAGATTGTTGACAACAGCGGAGAACCGGGAGCAACACCTGCGATTCGTGTGCGTGGTTTTAGCAGTATCAGTGCGGGACAAAGTCCACTAATTATTGTGGATGGTGCGCCCTACGATGGTGGATGGAACAACCTCAACCCAGCCGATGTAGCATCTGTAACCGTACTGAAAGATGCGTCTTCAACCGCACTTTACGGAGCACGAGGAGCCAATGGCGTTATCATGGTGACGACTAAACATGCACAAGTTGGCAATGCTCATATTTCTGTTGATATGAGATGGGGTGCTAATAGTCGTATTAAACGTAATTATGAAACAATCAGAGACCCCAAACTATATTATGAAACTTATTATAAAGCGCTTTATAATTATCAGTTGAATGGACTCGGACTTACTCCTGCCCAAGCTGCTGCTGCAGCTAATGAGCAACTCGTTGGACCCGGTGCATCAGGTGGATTGGGCTATCCTATATTTACTATTCCAAATGGAGAACAGTTGATTGGTGCTGACGGTCGTATGAACCCACATGCCACATTAGGACGTGTCATTGAGCATAATGGTAAACGTTATACTATCTTACCTGATGACTGGCAGCGCATTGCCTTCCGTAATGGATTGCGCAAAGAGTATGATATAAACTTGACGGGAGGTAGTGATAAAATGCAATACTATCTTTCTTTAGGCTATCTAAGCAATGATGGTGTTGCCTATAACTCAGACTTTAACCGTATAACTGTCCGTGCAAAAGCCGACTATGAAGCTCGGAAATGGTTGAAGGTGGGTACGAACATGAACTTTGCTCGTTCTAAGTACAATGTGATTCTATCGAATGATAATGGTCTTTTCTATCAGTTAAATAATGTCGCACCTATCTATCCTGCCTTTATTCGTGATGAGCAAGGAAACATCATGACAGATGAAAATGGACAGATGTATGACTATGGTAATGGTGCTGTTATTGGACTAAGGCGCCCAATATTACCTAACATCAACCCATTACAAGAGAATAAATTGAACACAAATAGTTCGAAAGTTAATATGTATTCTCTCTATGGTTATGCGAATATCATGCCTCTTGAGGGATTGAAAATTACCCTTAATGGTACGGTTACTATAAACAATTTACGTGGAACTGAGACCAAACAGCCTTTCTATGGATACAGTCATACAGCCTATCCAACGGGTGTTGTGACAAGAACAAGCGATCAAACCTACTCTTATAACTTCCAACAACTCGTGAACTACAACCGAGATTTTGGACATCATCACATGGAACTGCTCCTTGGTCATGAGTTCTATCGCTATTCTTATGAGAGTTTATGGGGTAGTAAAGTGGGTATGGCATCCTACTTTACCAACCAAACACTTTCAGGAGCAATAAAGATGGATAGTACAGGAGAGTCTGGTAACAGCGAATATGAGTCTGAAGGCTTCTTCTTCCGTGGGCAGTATGACTACGACCAGAAGTATTTTGGAAGTCTTTCTTACCGTCGTGATGCATCCAGTCGCTTTGATCCAGACCACCGTTGGGGTAACTTCTACTCTCTCGGAGGTGCATGGACCATTACAAAAGAACCTTTTATGAGGTCTTTCAAATGGTTGAATATGTTGAAACTGAAGGCTTCTTTCGGTCAGCAAGGTAATGATAAGATTGGCGATTTCCACTATATTGACACCTATACCATCGTGAACACAAACAACAAGGTGGGCTTGGTACTGTCCGAGAAAGGAAATCCTAACATTACTTGGGAGACCAACAACAACTTCAATACAGGCTTTGATTTTGAAATGTTCAATAGCCGTTTGCGTGGTAGTATTGAGTATTTCTATAAGAAAACAACTGATATGCTCTGCTTTGTCTTTGCTCCTTACTCCGCAGGATACAAAGGAACATACGACAACATTGGCGATATGGTGAATAAAGGTGTGGAGATTGATCTCGCTGCCACTGTGTTAAAAACTAAAAATATCTCATGGGATGTCAATGTGAATGCTACTACTTACAAAAATGAAATCACCAAACTCGCTGACGTACTCAAAGCTGATCTCGTTGTAGATGGACACCCCGGCTACAGTAGTGGCGAACGACTGTATGCAGAAGGACTCCCTATATACAACTGGTATATGCCACGTTACGCTGGTGTATCAAGCGAAGGGAAGTCGCTGTGGTACTATACAGATGATGACGGAACGCTAAAGACAACAGATGTATATGGTAATGCGACTTACTACTCTTGTGGAAGTCCACACCCAGACCTCTATGGCGGTTTTGGAACAACGCTTTATGCCTACGGTTTCGACTTCTCAATCTCTTTTGCTTACTCATTAGGAGGATTGTCTTACGACTACGGTTATGCAAGTTCAATGGGTGTTCCAACAGGTACTTTAGGCGGAGCTGCACTCCATCAAGATGTACTCAAGGCTTGGTCAACAGACAACCCGACCAGCAATATCCCTCGTTGGCAATATGATGACCCAAGCGTAAACGCTCTCTGCGACCGCTTCCTTATCAGCGGTAGCTATCTAACCCTACAGAATATCAATCTTGGTTACACTCTTCCTAAGCTGTGGGTAAACAAGATTGGAATAGAGAATGTACGCATCTACTTGGCTGCTGACAACGTTTACTTCTGGAGTAAGCGCAAGGGATTCGACCCACGTGGCTCCTTCTCTGGTGGCAGTAGTACATCTACCTACAGTCCTACAAGAACTATCTCTGGTGGTATTAAACTAACATTCTAACTATATCTTCTTACATTAATAGTACTTCATTATGAAACGCTTAATATCAAATCACATCATATCGTTGGTCATTATTGCTACTACTTTCGGACTCGTTTCTTGTATTGATAACATAGAGCCATCGGGAGTATTGACTTCTGACCAAGTAAAGAAGATACCTTCCTCACAAGAGGGACTCATTAATGGTATTCTTTCCTATATGATAACATTCGACTCATGGGGCTCCGGTGACCCTCTAAACGATTGGGGTTATCCTTGTCAGATGTTTTATAGGGAAATATTAGGAAGTGACATCCCTGTTTACAGCAGTAATTATAGTTATTGGACAACGGTAGAAAGCGGCGTGAACACACGCTATAATGCCTATTACACCTATCGTTTCTATTACGATTTCATTGCTACCTGTAACAATGTAACAAATGTAATAGACCCTACCACCGCTTCGCCTACATCCAAGAACTATCTGGGTATAGCGCTATCTTATCGTGCAATGGCTTATCTTGACATAGCTCGTCTGTTCGAATTCAAGAAGACTGGCATTGCAAGTCTGGACGATAAGGTGACAAAAGATGGAATATGGGGACTTACTGTTCCTATCGTTACCGAGAAGACTACAAAGGAAATGCAACGCCACAATCCACGTGCTCCGTTCTATAAGATGTACCGTTTCATCCTCACCGACCTCAATCATGCTGAGGAGTATCTCGCTAATTATACACGTCCCGACAAGACTTTGCCTAACCTAAGTGTAGTCTATGGACTCAAGGCACGCCTTTGGATGGAAATGGCAAGTCGTTTCGACCAGAGCAGTAGTGACCTTAATGCAGCCATTGCGGCAGAAGACTCCGCAAGCATTGAGTATGACAAGTTAGGAATAACCACGGCTCGCGAGTGCTATGAGAAGGCGCGCACCTATGCTCGCAAGGCTGCCAGTGGCTACAGTCCTGTCACTGAAACACAATGGCATAGCACACAAGATGGATTTAATAAGGACAACCAAGCATGGATGTGGAAGTTAGCTTATACAACACGTGAGCAAATCAGTTATATCTATTACACCTTTACCAGTACTGTGACATCAGAAACCACGTGGGGACTTGCTGGTACATACAATGCTACACGTATGATAGGTAGTGCCCTATATGACAAGATGCCGCAAGGTGACTGGCGTCGCTACTCTTGGATTGATCCGAACGCAGCAGGCACACATGAGGGTTATGAGAAATATGATTCTATCACTATTGGCACTAAGAAAGAAAGATTGACCCTCTTAGACGAGGAAGCTTGGAAGCAGCTACCAGCCTATGCTAACATCAAGTTCCGACCTGCAAAGGGTAATATCTTTGATACCTACGAAGGACAATTCATCAGCCTTCCATTGATGCGCATGGAGGAAATGATGTTCATTGACATTGAAGCAACCGCCCATCTTGATGGTGTTGCAGCAGGTGTTACGGCGCTGAAAGACTTTATAAATACTTATCGTTACACTGATAACTCCTATCAGGCTGCCAATGCCACCACAATGGACGACTTTATAAAAGAATTGATGGTACAGAAGCGCATAGAGTTCTGGGGCGAAGGAATCACTTACTTTGATTACAAGCGCCTTGCACTACAGGTGCGTAGAAAGGACAATACTAATTATGAAGCCTCTGCCCGAATCAATTCTAAGGAAGGTTATGTGTGCCCATGGATGAACTTCTTCATCCTTGAATATGAGACACACAACAACGTAGCATGTAAACCAAACCCGGACACATCTGGAAGTTTGACTGTTACAAATCAGTAATAACTGATATTGAGAAAGAAAGTTGTTAAATAAAAAGCAGATGCTAAAAGACGAACCTGTGGCTTCGGCTTTGGCATCTGCTTTCTTTAATTTAGGAAAGATGGAGATAAGAGATATCTTTATGCTTCGCAAGCAGGGACGAACAGAGGAGGCATACGCTGCTATTCTTCCTATGTATGCAGTGCACAAGGGACATTACACAACCATAGCTATGTTCTGGGTTGGCGTAGACATGATGAAACTACGCTATCAACAACGCCAGTTAGAAGAAGCTTATAAGATATTCAGAAGTTTGCTGAGGCTCTATCCTACAATGGACGACAAAGACCTTAAGGGGCAGAGTGCCTTAATGCGTGCAGCCTTATTAGTCTTCGACCATCATCCGGGATTCTCAATGCTTGACTTTATCACACAATGGGGTATCACCCGATTGACAGATGAAGACTGGACAATGGAACAAGGCAACGGACACCCCATTCCCTCAATAGGAATGCGTATCGTTGGGAAAGTCTTTAAGGAAGTGGAGAGCAAGCCTACGGTTGACATGGC
>CAMUQM010000044.1 GCA_947095945.1 uncultured Prevotella sp. | reverse complement strand
AAGAATGTCGCATTCTGATTGCGTGCTACCCCTTTCGTAATCTTGTACGAATAAGAGATATCCTCACCCAATTCTATTTCAAAACAATAGTTATGGAAACGTCCTGCATATTCCTCTTCCATCTTTGAAAGCTCAAGGTCGTGAGTAGCAATAACGCCTGTTACATTGCGTTCGGCAATATATTGCAAGAAAAGGCGAGAGCCATTCAGCTTATCGAGAGAGTTTGTTCCCTTCAAAATCTCGTCCAAAATAATCAGACTTGGCACATCATCACGCAACGAACCTAACAACTTCTTCAAACGAAGCAACTCAGCATTGAAATAAGAGATGCCATGCGTAAGGTCGTCCGTCGTGCGCATACTCGTAAAGAGATGGAATACTGAGACCTTCAACCGCTTAGCAAAGACTGGCAAACCATTCATCGCCAAGAGGTAATTTATACCCAAGGAGCGTAGAAAAGTACTCTTACCAGCCATATTCGCACCCGTAATAATATAATATTCATGGTCGAGGATATTAAAATCATTTGCCACAGCCTTCTCGCCAAGGAAGGGATGATAAAGGTCTTTCGCTTCATAAACCACCTTATTCTCCTCGCTGATCTCTGCCTGTACAGCCCTATCTTCATTCAGTCGGAAGTTACCCATTGACACCAAAGCATCAAAGAGATTCAGACTATTAATCCACTCGTTCGTACGCTGTTCATACGTATGCTGCCAGCGAAGGAAGAGTCTTACGATAGTAATGTCAATCAAAGCAAAGCTATTGAAGACAAAGACTCCGACCTCGTTACTTCTGTTATCAATCTTTTGTAAGATAAGATCTAACTGCTCAAAAGATTCTTCCGCTCCCGAAAGTTTTTCTTTCAACGTTTGAAGTTCTGCCGACTTAAACTCAGTCGTGTTAATCAACTTCAATACTTGCAAGTAACCATCTACCTGTGTGTGTACCTTTGCTATCAGTTCAGAAATGACACGCATGTGCTTATGCCCACAAAGAAAAGAGAACATAAAGTTAAATATTCCCCACCATACAGGTAATAGGAAAGGAACCAATCCCACAATGGAAAGCACAATACTCACATAGAAACCAAGTAAATTGGCATAACATAAATAACGTAAAAGAGAGCTATGGAAGAACTTTGGAAAGCTTTGGCGATGAACATCCGTCAATGCCTTCAAAACCTCTTCTGTTTTAATACACCCCTTTACGCCCAAAGACTTGAATTCAGAAAGGAAAGTTTCCTCCTTACCCAACTCGTCTATGGAAGCCATTCGTTGACGTATTTGCCCAACAAGTTCCTCCCTCTTTGCACTGCCCCATTCCGTAGACAGACAGGCTGCCAACTGGTCACTACCACCTGTTGAAATAGTACGGTTCATCCTTTGAAACAGAGAACCTATACCAAAGACATCCATATCGAAGGTATAAGAATGTTGCGGACTGACATATTGCTCGCCAGCTTCAAAGCCTGAGTAGTCGCCTTTCTGATAGGCTATCTCGTTTTGGTAGACCAGCAATAAAGCCTCCCCTTTCTTTATCTTTCGGTCGTTCAAAACGTCACGACGACGAATGTAAAGATAAAACAATAATGCAGCTAAGGCACAGAAAAGTGTCCAAGCTGCATTATCCAATAAGGTGTAGAGAACTACAAAACCAATAGCTACCAAAAAAGAACCGATTTCTGTCAGGATAAAAACACGACTACGGTTACGGAGAGAGACGAGCGTTTTGCTCGTCTCTTCTGCCTTATGCTGATACAAATCAGTCAATTTTCTGTTCATAATACAAATAAGTATAAGGTCAGGATGACATTATTGTGTCACCAGCTCTTTACTAACACGGCCATCACTGTATTTCACAATATTAACACCCTTTTGTGGAGTCGTAATACGACGACCATCAAGCGTATAGCGTGCTGTCTCTACAATCTGTCCTTCTCCCTGTGACAAAGAAGAGATTGCAGTAGTATTTGGCTCAGAAATCGTACACTTGGCAGCATTCTCAATGCGCCCAGTAGTCTTATTAATCAGCAGAACGCAGACTTTCAGATTCGCTTTATTCTGTATAATTTTCTTATTAGAAATATTTCTAAAGATATATGTATGGCTCTGTGGTTCGTCTGCCTTAATCGGAGTCTTGATATAGCCTGTCAAAGGTGCTTTTACTCCTTCTGCTGCAATAGCAACAAAGTTATTTTCAAGATTACGAATATCTCGAGGAGCATCAATAAAATAATCGAATTCTTTTGTGATACCACGATCATCCGTACTACCTGAATAATTATTGTATTGTACCCAGTTAGGATTAGACATACCATCTTCCGTCAGCACATAAGCAAAGCCATAAGGGGCTTCATCTCGATTCACACAGAAAGTGACACTGGGAGTTACAGTAATATTGTTTTTCTCCTTATCCCATACAGCTGATACTTCTACATCCATATCTGCACCTTTTGAGCGTTCCTCTTCAAACTCCGTTTGTGCTTTGAAATAACCCAGTAAAAGATTTCTATTCATATCAAGTGAAGGGCGACTTCTGTAATCTGTAGCTTTCCATGCATAGTCTGTACAAGTTAATGGATCAGCTCTACCTCCAGTATGGATAGCAATACCAATGAAGTCTTCACCATATTTATGTGCCAAATTCTCCATTAATGCAATACCACGTGGACAAAATCCACACCACATTCCAGTATACTCTTCAACTACAACTTTTCTGCGAGGCACCTTTGTAACAGTTACTCTCGGTAGTGTTGCATAGTTGATTGTAGCACTATTCAACTCTCCGTTTACCTTTGTAATTGTAAACAAAAGGTCGGTTTCTGACAAATGAGTATATGGTGGGACATCTATCTCTATCGTTGTTCCCTCCATGCGGTTCAATGGTTCAGAAAGGGCATAGTTCTTCGACATCAGCTCCTTGCCATTGAAAGAAAGTGTGTAGTCAAAGTTACGAATAGCAGTTCTACCGTAATTGGAAACCGTGATTTTTCCTTTTACACTCTTTGCTGTGATAGGGACATATACCTTCTGTCCTGAAGAAGGAATAAGACTATAAGTTTGAGCATTGACGTTCACGGCATAAAAGAACACAGCAATAAGCGCAATGAACTGTATATAAAGCTTATGTAACATATTAAGTTATGGCTTACTAAATTATATGCTTAACGAACAACATACTTCTTTGTAGAAGAAATACCCTTCTGCTTCACAATGTAAACACCCTTAGGGAGATTTGACAAAGACATAAGTTGCTTATGCAACAACACACCCTGAGTATTGTAAACATCGTAAGTAAGACCCTTCTGTGATGCTACCGAAGCAATACCTGTTGCCTTGGTATCGAACTTAACAGTAATCATCGGACCTGCCTTCTCTTCCTGTGAGCCGAGTTCTTTTATTGTAAGTTTCAGCGTAATTGTACATTTTTCGCTTTCCCCATAAAAGTGTTCTATCTCAACAGATTCCTTGTCAAGACCAACTGGGAAAAGCTTATTTCCAACCTCGTAAGTACCTGGCATCTCCTCAGACGTACAATTTGTAAATGCACACACCTTCACATCACCCTCATCAATACCATCAATGATATAGTGAAGCGTTACATCCTGAGGCTTATCAGACTTATTCTGAATAAACACCTTTCCTGCAATTTCAAACCCTTCAAAAGGAAATTCTGTTACAACAGCCTTATTCAAGACAACAACTGTACCGTTAGGAATAACTCTACCTTGCTCATCGAGGAAGGCAACATCATTAGAACTTGTCTGTGCCTGAGCACTAACAAAAAGACTGGTCATCAGACCAACAAACACGAGTAAACGTAATTTCATATTCTTATTTTTAATATTTATATTCTAATTTGATTATCATTCATTTATTAAAGCAAAACCTTTTGGCGCACAGCCTGCAGCACTCCACTGTCATTATAGAAGAAACCTACTATCCATACATTCTTTGGTACAACTCCGTCAGGGAGAGTGTAAGTCGTTTTCTCCTTATGAACATTCTTCGTAGAGAGCGTTAATTCTGTTCCCCATTCGCCATTAATAGCAGCGCGAAAGACATGATTATGCACATATTCCTTATCCACTTTATTGTTTGGGAACATCTGTGGAGCAACAATGCTATCCTCAACCAACCACAGTTGTAGCCGTCCCTTAACATCTTCAGACAAGGTCTTTAAGGCAGTTTCTATCTCCATCTGACGTGTAGAAGCATCATACTGACATTTAAGTTCAATACTAACTGTTGTCGTCTGAGCAAACTCATCATAGATACGTCCTGCCCAAGCATCTTTAGCAAGTACACCTCCACGACGATTGATAATGGCCTTTGGCACATTTGGAACTGACCAATGCTTATAATAAGTATCTCCCACATCGGTGCGCAAGCCCACAAATCCAGCCGTACTCTTGATTGCAAGCGGTCCTGCATGGAATGCAACAGCAATCAATTTGTCTGCACCGTAAAGCTTTTGTTGCTGTGCAATAGCCTCTGCAGCATCAGGACAGAAGATGCAACGCTGTCCCGTAAAATCCTCTATCAGTACATTACGCTGAACAGTAGCTGCTGGAACCTCTATCAGTCGTTCGTCAGAACCAACTGAATCGCAGCCTGTTAAAAAAGCAACTGCAGCCAAAAGGCATATATAAAAACTTTTCATTTCTATCAGAAGTTATAATTATAAGAGAGTGTCAAACCCTTTGTTGCTGGGATATAACGACATACGCCACCCGAACAGTTGAAGCCTGCACGCGTACGACCATAGCCTAATTGCAAGCGATGGGCACCACCACTATAGGTTACATAGCCCTGATAATAATGCACTCGGGTATTACCAACGTTATAAAGGTCGCTCAATGTGAACATCCAATGCGGTGCAAGCGACAGCTCAGCCAGTCCAAACAACCAGTCCTTATCGCCATCTTTTGATGCAAGATACTGTCCTTCTACACGTAATGTTGTGTTAGGCGCAAGCTTTTGTTTGACATCTGCCACAAAGATATGCGAATTAAGCATTCCTCCATGTCCTTCAAGCAATGTCTGATTGTAACGCTGATACATATACATTAGATTGAGCTTCGTATCTTTAGCAAGTCGCTTTTCCACTTGAAAATCAACATCTTGATAATAGGTAGCATCCCCCCACGCCCAGAACGGACTGCCATAGCCATCTGTTCCGATTTCTCCTGCACCATTCTTCCGCACAGAATGAACATGTGAGAAGTTTACTTTCGCGGTCGTACCATACTTTCCACCTATCGTTGAACCCTTTGGGAAGGTATAGGCAGCAGCTGCCTGATAAGCCCACTCACCATCAGGGCGTGTCGCGTAAGGATAGAGAGCAGCCAATGTATAGGTATGTTCCATCGTGAATGGAGGAAGATGATTAACAAAAGAAGAGATTCCCTCCATTCCTCTACGGCTACGGAATCCCATATTCGTACTGCGTTTTGCCTGCAGAAGCAGACTCATTCCACGCTTTGAATAGGAACCCGAAAGCATTGCAACGTAACCATTACGATAGATGTAACCATTATCATGAGAAGGGTCTTGCGACTTCATTGCCATCTCTGCCAATACATTAAAAGCTCGATGTTGCACACGCAAACGCACATCAAAGGCATTAACGTTAAGCGGAAGATGCAAACGATGAGTTGGATCTACCATTATCACCTCGTCTCTCTCATGTTTATTAAGATAGGAAGCACCTAAGGTAATATAGGTGTTATGCTGTTGGAGAGTTTTACATAACTCATCAATATTCCATTCTACATCAGCTCCTGTCATCCAACTCTTATTATGATTCCAATATCTACGCTGCCGACCCGTCAACACCTTCACTGCAACACCTGCCCAAGGGCGATAGTTCAATCGTGCACCTTGCAGAGAATTATCAATACCCAAACTACGTTCTTCATACGAACGGAGGATAAAACCTGAGCCAAACTGCTCATAGAAGCTACCCAAGGTAAGCTCCGCATTCTTGTAACGACCTTTCAAATAAGCGTATGGTACACCCCAACCCTTAAAGTCATTCTCGTATCCCGGAAGCGGATGTTTTAGATATTCCAGTCGCGCACCAGCCTCAACATAACGGCTCGATAGTTTCAAGTCGAGATAAGTATTTGTCAGAAAACGACCATCTGTAGCCTCAGCACCTATCGTACTGTCCTTTTGAGCTAACAGCATATCGCTCTGAAGACTTCCAGAAAGGCGTAATTTATCGGACTCCTCTTGTGCACAAAGAGATATACTACTCATGCCAATGAGCAGTCCTATCATCATCAATTTCTTCATACAATTACTTACCTGCCGCTTCTTTCACCTTTTTATATAGCTCTACTTCAGCACCATCAGTATAGCCGTTGTGCTTATAAACAATCTTACCCTGTCCGTCAAGCAACACGGTATAAGGAACAGACTGAATACCTAACGAGCGACGAAACTCACCATTAGGGTCGAGCAAAACTTCATAACGCCAGCCATTCTGGTCGACCATTGGCTTCACCTTATTAATGTTCTGCGCCTGATCAATAGACACAGCTACGAGCCGGACACCCGTCTCTTGCTGCCAATCGTCGTAAACCTCATCAATACTTGTGAGTTCACGATTGCAAGGTTTACACCAAGTAGCAAAAAAAGCTATAATAAGGGGCTTACCATTATTAGAAATAGTGTCGGTTTGTACGGTTTTCCCTTCTATGTCTTTGAGCATTACTTTAGGCAGGCGATCTTGTGCAGCCGCTGCAAAGCTAATCAACAACAAACTAAGGGACAAAAATAGTTTATTCATCTCTTTTAATTATATTGCAGCTACAAAAATACGAAAAAAAAACGATACTACAAAGAAGAAACAGCCAAACACAAACAAGATTATACATCTTAACCGATTTTAGACTAATCTACAATGCTCATTATTCCTACTAATCACCTTATCTTTGGAAGACAAACTACTTTCTAATCAAAACAATCTTATCTGCTTTTAGATATACAATTCTCTTCTAAAATCATGTAAACATAAGTCTACACTGTAACCTATTGCAATGTATTTAACCCTTAGTTCAATTGGTGTCAGCGCTTAGCACCACATGTGCTTAGCATCAGCACCATACGTGCTAAGCATCAACACACCGATTAAAAGCGGTAAGAAGTAATCTTTAAGAACGTTATTATAGATAGTAAACACCAATGTCTACCTTATATAAGACTTCTTTTCCTGTACAAAACTCATATAAAACACATCCCTACAGATTCTTATCTGCTATTTAGAACCATTTATATAAACAAAAAAAAGATTACTTGCTTGCAACATCAAAGTTGCTGACAAGTAATCTTAAATTTATACATAGTTCCTCCTTTGAACAGGCTACGGTATAGCATTTCTCCTATAGAAAGATTGTTCTTAATTGTTGTTATGCTTCTTTTTAGAACCCTTCATCCACATATAAACCAACAGAAGGATGAAAGCACCCAAGATACAAAGGAGCTGTACGGCATATTCTTGTGGATTTACCCAAAACTCTTTGAAGAAATTGATACGTCCGAGGATCTCCACTGGCGTCCAAAATACAATCACGGTTGCAACTGACATACGGATATTAGCACCCCAAGAAGCAATATAAAGCTGCTTCTTAAACATATAGAGTGCACCGATGAAACAACCCAAACCTACTAAGAACGTTACAGGGTGATGGTCGCCAAGGAAGTTCTTATCATAACAGAACATCAGCAAGAGATAAGATGCCCAAAGAATCATATTCACCTCCATAAAAGTAACGATAGAAGTATGACGTGTCATCGGCTGAAAAGCAATCTCATTCTTGCGCTTTCCAAACAAACGTTTCTGAATCCATGTGATAAAGTTACAACCATTACGTGTACTGAAGATGTACATTGTCATCATCATCATCCAAAAGCCGAATGAAGCTGGAAGTATCAAATATTCTGGTTTGGTAACAATCTCTCCGTTTTCAATCTCAGGCTGCACACCAAAGCGGTGAGCGTAATATTGGAAGAGGAACTCTACCCAACCCGTCCAAAAAAGCAAACCACCAATTAGTCCCCAGAGTGTTTGACGTGTATCACCTTTGACAAACACACCGATAATTACCATCACTAAGCCCACAAATCCCATTGTAAAACCGGCATAATGCACAGCTTCTGGTGTCATCGTCTTATCCATCATGATCATAAGTGCATGACCCAAAGGCATCGTAAACAACACAAGGATAAAAGAGGCGAGTGTCCGCCATAAATAGATTTTACCTTTTCCCATAAATTAAAACGTATTGAGAACTTAAAATAGTTTATCAACATCAACTGACATTCCAACCATGAGGTTGGTCCCATCAGTCAATGGACAGTTCAAATAATAATATTCTGGTTTATAATTAAAGATGTTATCGAGAATTACACTTACCTTCACCGCCTTACTGATGCGCTGCACCAAGGAGAGTTTGAAGAGTGCGTATGCTGGATAATGAATGGTTTTTATACCCTTAGAGATATCGTAGTAATCGACAAACTCCTCATTATCAACAGCTGAAAGGAAACGACCATCAAGTCCGATGTTCGTACCATAGTTCTTCGACCACTGATGATCCCAATCAATATGTCCCGTCATCGAATGCTTGCGAGCAGGTATATACTGATTGTTTACAGCCTTATCATTCTTATCCTTTGGCAAACGTTCGTGGGTATAAGCATAGCTATAACGAGCCGTGATACCATTTGTCCAACGTGCCTGTGCCGTAGCTTCTCCACCACTAACAATGTAATGATTTAGGTTGATATAAGGAAGATGTGGTACAACATCCGATGGATTCTTGTAATAAGGTGCACCAGTAGCAATCTTATTTTCTATTCGATTGCAATAAGCACTTACCGTAAAGTTATAGTGCCCCTTTGTATAATCAACCGAAGCATTGAAGTTCTGACTTACCTCTGGCTTCAAAGATGAGTTACCTTCAACAATCCATATTCCCGACATATCAAAGTTATAGTACTTTTCTTTCAACGTAGGTGCACGGAAACCCATACCATAACTGAGACGAACGTTTAAGTTATGTATAGGCTGATAACGTGCGCTTACCTTCGGAGTCAAGCGCGAGATACGTCCGTCTGAGAAGTAGTCGTAACGTAAGGCACCCACAACTTCCCACTTCGGATTGATATTCCAGTCGTATTGTGCAAAGGCATCAAAAGAGTCTTGCTTACGAATTCGCCCCTCTAAGTTCGTATTAAAGAGATAATCATGCATATAATCTGCACCTACAGAGAGGACGTTATCCCCCTCGAAAGTATGACTATAAAGCAAGCGAAAACTATTCTGAACATTAGAATAATCGCGGATATCGAGACGAGTGATGCGCTGATAATCTGACTTATCATACTGATCAAAAGCATAGGAGAAGTCAACACTATTGTAGAGGTCAGGTGTCCACATTCCACGAAGACCACCCGAAAAGTCACGATAGCGTTCTGGCACCTCTGATGTACGTACCAACTGGCGATAGAAATAGCCTGCACGTCCTGTCAGACGAAGCTTTTCTTTCAATGTATAAGTAAGCTGTTCTTTGAAGTTCCAAACAGCATCACCATAGATAGTTGAAACTACTCGCGTGATTGGATTAGGTCCATTGTGTACATTGAAGTTGTCAGAACTATTCCTATTGACTGTTAACAGATTGTTCCACTTACCTCTTGCGTACTGCCACGCCATCCCATAACGCTGTTCATTGTGGCGACCAAAGCGTATATTCAAGTTTAGTGCGCATGGATTGGGCTTCTTCTTTGTGATAATATTGATGACACCACCTGCGGCATTAGAGCCATAGAGTGCTGACGCTGCACCTTTCACAATCTCAATATGATCAACATTATCCATCCCAATACGATTAAAGTCGACATCGTCCATCGTCTCACCAGCAAGTCGTTCACCATCCACAAGAATCAACATACTCTGTCCTCCAAAACCAGAGAAGTTCATGTGTACCTGCTGATTCATTGCGTATGAGAACTCGACACCCGGCATCACCTGCTGCAAAACATCGCGCAGATTGGTTGCATCGGTCTTCAAAATATCATCAGCCGTAATGAGTTTTGTCAACACAGGAGTCTTGGCAAGCAGCTTTGGCGTACGTGTTCCCGTTACTACTACCTGCTCTAATTCTAAGCATTTATAAATGGAATCAGGCAATTCATCTGCCCACATCGTTGCAGGAAGCAGACAGGTAAGAACTGAAAGTATAATGGTTTTTCGTTTCATAACCAATCAAAAAAATATCATAACCTTGTCTCTATTCTTTGAAAGAACCACTAACGAAAAGGTTTTATGTTTTATTTAATATGGATATTTATAATTGATTCTTAACCAACATTTGGTACCATCAGCACCAATATAGTTCTCCAACTGCAGAGCAGCATACTTATTGTTCTTCAGACGAACAATAAATACATGGCTGTTCATAGTAAAAGAAGGAGGCATTGGAGGTATTTCGATTTTCAACCAAGAAGAAAGAACCTTATTAATAGCTATTCCTTGGCATCCTATCAGACTCATAAGCATCTGTGACTGGTCCACCCATACTTCGTTCTCCGTCCATTCATCTTCTTGGAATGTGGCTCCTAAAAAGGCAGAACTATTCTTTGGAATATCGTTCATGGACGTGTACTTAGTTTCCAGTACAGCACCACCATTTGTCCTTACGTTATTTCGATGGAAAGCTAAACTCCATGACTGCGGTTCTTTCTGTGCATCGGTAGCCGTAAAACTGCGTTTCTCATTAACAGAGATTCCTTTTCCGAAGACATCAAACCAATAGGTGTATATACCCGTCTTTCCATCACCACTACCTGATGTTAGGCTTGTTGGGATAGTATAACGTGTGAAGTTTGTCTGCGCCTTTAGCAAACCTACCGTATCCTTACGTTCCACAAAATCCTGCAAAGAGTCGAAGTCAACATAATACCAATCATGCCAACTGCTGGCATTAACAAGAAGCTGACCTTCTGTTGTAACACTTGCAGAGGCAGGGGCCTCATCATATATATCATCAAAAATGCCATTGCAGGCTGTCACCATCAATATGATAGCACAGCCTGCAAGGATAGAAATAGGGCGAAATACTCTGTGCATTAGCATTTAGCTTGTTTACTTTACCTTTTTACCTGTATAAGTTGCAGAAATTGGCATTGGCATACCTGCAAGACTATAATCATTCTTGATGGTCAACGTTCCACTATCGTCAACTGTTACAACCATCTTACTTGTAGCCTTGAATGGATACTCTTTATCTATTGGCATACCCCCAACAGCCTTGAAATGAACTTTAATACCATCATTGCTATAATCACGAACAAAACTGTTAGAGCCCTTGTCATAAGCAAGATTCTTAACGGTATATGTTCCTAAAGTCAAGTTACCCATCATCGTAACGCCTGTGTAGTTCTCTTCAGAAGCTGTCACGTTGATAGTACCATCTTCATTAGCTGTAATCTTATAGCCAACAGTAGCAGAAGTGAATGGACCAAAGCTACCACCCACCTTCAAAGCGGTTGTACCAATATAGTTTCCTGCCACTTTCGATGCTGCTGATGCCTCAACATAATGCCAAGTAATATCAGTACCACCCATGAGTAATGGGATTGATATCTTAATTTCTCTCATCGAACCACTCATTGTTGCATCATATTCCTTCGCTGCGCCACCACCATTTGGGTTGGCTATCTTCATCTTACCAGTACCATTAATAGCGTGATTATCCATAGTTATCACGAAAGAACCAGTTCCCCACTGAGTGTCAGAGAATTCAGCAAGGAACTTAGCACCGTCCTGCAACACCTTAATCTTAGCTCCAGTGTCAAAACGCTTATTGTCAAACACTCTATTCTTCACAGTCAGATAGCCCGTAAACTCGTGTATCAACTTTGGCTGTGAAGGTGTCTCACTTGGTAAGAACTCAATCTTTGAAATATCAGATGCGTTATAAGTTACAACGCTACCATCTGTCTTGGTTACCTTTAATGACTGTGCCTGTATTGCGAGTGCACTCAAGAAAGATACGATTACTAAAGTAAATATTTTTTTCATTTACGTATAAATTTAAATGTCTTAGATAATGATTTAACTACAAAAAC
>CAMUQM010000043.1 GCA_947095945.1 uncultured Prevotella sp. | reverse complement strand
ATCTTAGCTAACAGATTCCAAGATGGTCCTTCACTCTATTTCATTCCACAAATTCCAAACGAAGGCGATTACTATCGTTGGTGGCAGGTAGCCAAACAGTTTGCATGGGAGAAACTTATCCGACAGGCTTTTGTCGAGGGTAATGTTGATGCCAACCGCCTCTATGTCTTCGGCATATCTGAGGGTGGATATGGCAGTCAGCGCCTTGCCTCGTTCTATGCCGACTATTGGGCTGCAGCAGGACCAATGGCAGGTGGCGAACCGCTGAAGAATGCACCGGTAGAAAACTGTGCTAACATTGGTTTTTCATTCCTCACAGGAGCCGATGACACTGGTTTTTATCGCAATATTCTAACTCACTATACGCAGATTGCGTTTGATTCTGCTCAGTTAGCACGCCCTCTTAATGCCGACAAACGTCCACTCTTCGTGCATCGCATCAACCTCTTGCCCGGTATGCAGCACCATATTAAATATGATCTTACTACCCCATGGTTAAAGAACTTCGTGCGTAATCCATACCCGAAAACGGTTCTTTGGGAAGACTATGAGATGGATGGTCGTCATCGTTCGGGTTTCTACAACCTGCAAGTATTAGCCTCTCCATCAGAGAATCGCACCTACTATGATATGACAATTCACAACAATGTGGTGAAAATTAATATCAAAGAAGTAGAATATACCGCTGTTGAGCGAGACAAGCATTGGGGTATCGAAATGAGATTTAACCGTAGCTATACAGATGCAAAGGGCGGCCGACTCCGCATTTATCTGAACAACGAACTTGTAGACATGAACAAGTCCGTGACCGTTATCGTCAATGGCAAAGAACTCTATCGAAAGAATGTGAAAGCAAACCTTCGCAACATGATTAATAGCTGCACCGAATATTTCGACCCATACAGAGTCTACCCTGCTTCTATTGAGGTTAACTATTAACCCAATGGCAGCAGTGGGTACACGCGCCCAGCTGATATTTTGTAATAAAAATTCACACCCTCAAAATTAATTCATGCTTAACAGCATTCGAATTAACGCCCAATTGGCTTCTAAAAGATGCCCTTTTGAGGTCTAACTAACGCCCTTTTAGAAGCCAACTAAGCACCTTTTACCAAGCAATCTCATAACTCCTTGATTATAGGCAACTTACAATGGTGCAAAAATCCACCTTTTTTACGTCGCTTTTTAACTTTTAAGACAGCCGTTTTGTAAATTTATTTCACATACAAAATCCATCTAATTACAAGAGTGAGCAAAAACAATAATTCGATTTTTGATTGATTCTTCTTAATATCTTCTTGCTTTTCAGATATATTCAGTATATTTGTAAATTAGAGCATTAAGTTCCTCCATAGGAATAAGAAGATTAAGAACTCTTCTTTCAATACTTGTTCTAAAACCATTTACAAGCTCTGGAACTTGTATTACTACATAACAAGTTCTACTACTTGTTTCAACATTTAAATTAATACTTACAAGAATATGTACGCAACGATATCTGCAGATGTAGTTTCTTCTACTTCATTATCACAAGAATCTATGCTAAAACTTAACGATCATATCAAAAAATGTTTAGTTATTCTTGAAGATAGATACTCAAAGTTTTGGGGACGTATCGTAAGAGGTGACACCATAGAATGTGTGCTACCATCACCTGAGAATGCTCTTGAAGTTGCACTTATACTGAAAGCGTGGATTAAATCATTTACACCTGAAGGCGAAGCAAAAGATAGTTTTAATAAATATGGTCTTAGGATTGCAATAGGCTTAGGCGATATGAAAACCGTAAACCGAGAACGTGATATGATGGATGGTGATGCTATCTATAGATCAGGGAGAGCTTTAGATAGCCTTGTAGGTAGGTTGAAATATTCATTTACTATTTCTATGGCTAATAAAGAACAAGAGGAGATACTTAAAATCATGTTCTCACTGATTAACGACTTGATTAATACTACTACAGCTCGTAGATGCAGAACACTTTGCGAGAAAATACTCTATAAAGATACAAGTCTAATTGCTAAAAATATGGGCATCACAGAGTCTGGAGTTAACCAAAACCTTAATGCCCTTTGTTGGACTTCTATAGAGCAAGCTATTGAATATTATAAAAAAACAATATTGAGTATTATTTAAAAGAAAACTAAAATACTATGAATATAATGATACTAAACTTAATGATGGCACATTTTATTGGAGATTTCTATTGCCAATACAAGAGAATGTGTGATAAAAAGATTATTGAAAGTACATGTGTTTGGAGCCCAACGATTCTTTTTCATTCTGCAATTATTGGCATATTATCAATGATGTTTTTATGTGATCTAAATGCTTGGGTGGTTGTACTACCAATATTTATTTCACATTATATAATTGACATGGTCAAGTCATTCATATCAAGAAAAAATAAGTTTACAACTATCAGTAAAAAAGAAGGTGAAGTCATTGTAGAAGAAGGTGTTAATTTCAGATATAGCTTATGGTTATTTATTTTCGATCAGATACTCCACATAGCAGCAATATACATCTTTGTAAACTGGCTTGGCGATTTTGGTTGGCAACAAGCCGAATGGCTTTCTAATTTTACGTCTGATAATCAGACATTAGTTAAAGCTCTATTAGCTTGTATTATTGCAGGAAAGCCTGCCAACATTTTAGTGCAATTAATCCTAAGGGAACACGAGGTAAATGTTAATCAAAGAAATTGTAATTGTAATTTCCGTTCAGGAGCACTCATTGGTTTTGTGGAAAGGTGCTTAATAATAACATTTGTCATTCTAAGCAAATATGAAGCTATAGGTTTCTTACTTGGTGCTAAATCAATATTAAGATTTAGTCAAACACAAGGTAAGACAGAAGATGAAAAGTCTGAATATGTACTGGCAGGTACACTCGTCTCATTAGCGATTGCTTTAGGACTTGGGTTAATGGTTTTATATTTTCCACTCTAAGTCATAATAGAATCCTGATAAACCCAAACGTTACTCTATTTTGCCTTTTAAACCTTATGCTTTATCTCAAATCGGTCATTAGAGATTTGGGGGTATTCTATCTGAACTAATCAGAAAATAAAAAAGTACAAAAAAGAGTTGACAAGTTAAATGTCTCGTAGGGCTATATCCCTTAAAACAATTAACTTGTCAACTCGTAAACTTGTTAACTTGTCAACTTATAAACCTGTCAACTCGTCAACTCGTCAACTAAAACTACTTCCCAGCCTTCTTCTGCATGAACGCTGCAGGCTCAGAATTTGTGCGCAAAGGATGATAGATCATCATTGCCTGAAGCATGATAGAAGGACCATTGAGGTATAACAGAGTTCCCTTCTGTGTGTACTCATAGATACTGAACATATTAGCAGTAAACTTATTAATAGGGAATCCTAAAGGACCTAAATAAGTTAAACTCTTAATGTAGTCAGCATTCGTACCACTATCTTCAAGAATTCCAGCAACAATACGATCTTCTTTAGAGTTGACCATTCTTGCTGTTAATGACAACTTATTTGATGCATAGTAGTTATAGATACCCGGAACAACCTTTTGGAAAGCGGCAAACTCCTCATCACTCAACTTACCTGCCTTATGTTCTGCTGTTTTCTGCTTGATAAGTTTCATAAACACAGAATAATGATTTACGTCCCAAATTGCAGTACGATAACGATATGTAGTTTCATTTTCCTTTTTCGCAAGAACGTATTCACCACCCTTGATAGACAAAGAGAGATTAGCTGGGTCAAAGTAGAAGGTCATTTTCATACCTGTGTCATTAGAAACAAAGGTCAACTCTGTATCAGACTTCTTCTCAAGTTTACCAACAATCTGTGTGATCAGCGTATTGATGTCAGTAGTAGGTGAAGTCATCTTAAGAATGTCATAACCATAGATAACGTATTTCTTACCAACGAAATCATCGATGCTACCCTGTGTTACAGTAATCGTATCACGATGCTCTTGATTTGTCAAAATGAGTGAGATAGTACGAAGCTCGCCAGTTGTGTTAGCACTAACATGTGCCACAAATGCAGAGTCCTTATCCTCAATAGATGTCACGGCAGAAGCATCTGCTGTATCTGCAAGTGCCAACGTTGGCTCAGCACCTAACTTTGAATAAGGAAGAGTGAGGGTTGTATCCTTATCACTCACAACGTAATACTTTGCACCATTGTACTTGAACATAGCACCCGACTGCAAGATTGGCAAATTAGTAGAATCATTGCCGTTCTTGATAGTCAAGACAGTAGAACGACTATCAACTGCTGTATTATTAGTAACGCTGACAATAATAGAATCGTTCTGCAGCTGAGCTGTTGCCCATGAGTCACTAACAGAGACTGTTGAGCCAGCTGGCGCAGTAAACTTCACCCCACCCTTCTGTGCATTAGCGTTGAAGAAGAGATTTGAGCTTACTACCTTCACTGGGTTCTCACGCAAGTAACTGCTACCTGCATCATTGTCGTCACTGCAGGCAACAAAGCCTGCAGTAACAGCAAGGAGAAGACAAATATTAAATATCTTTTTCATAAAACATTTACTTGTTTAGTTTTACTTGAGACGCAGCAGATGTTGTGATGAATGAGTTCCAATCTACATCGAAGCGTGCTATACGGTTTGGCAGATACTGTGGCATCAACACTGACTCAGTATTGTCGAATGACTCCTCTGGCAAGATAGAAGGCTTAGCAGGTGAAGCAGCAGCTTTCTTTGTCATCACTGGACTAATCCACTTATCCCACCAACCTGCGAGATTTGCAGAGGTAAATGGCTCTCCACTATATGCCCAGAGGATGATACGCTCAGTAGTCATACCTGTGTACTGTGCCTGTCCGTTAGAGATAAGGAACAATGGACCACAGAGCGATGCACTGATATCGCCATTGTCTGCAATAGTAAAGGAAATAAGGTTGTAAGCACCCGTACCCGTACCTGTACCACGGTTCTCATTGAGATTAAAAGCATTACCAATGTAATAGGTTACCTTACTACCTTGTACGGTCATTACCTTCTGTCCACTCTGCATTAAGAAAGCATTAGCAGAAGCCACATAGGTCAATGGGAATACATAGTCTGCTCCATAAGAGCTGGAAACATTGAGGTAGAATTTGCGGTTTTCACCACTACCAACATATCTCAATCGTGCTGTACGTGTATTCTCAAAGAAACCTTTCTTGTCTGATACATATGAGGTCATCGTGAGTTCATAAGTACCCATGAGAGCAGAGAGGTCAAACTGCATAATCTGTACCTGTGCCTCATTTGTACCATTTGAAATCTTAAGTTTTGAACCACGTGCCTTAGTTGCATCTGGGTTAGCATCTACCTTAATAGTGAGCTTATTACCCTCCTTAGAGAGGTGAACCCATGAAGCATCACAGGTGATGTCAAGTTTGCTAAGATATGGAATGGTCTTCGTAATCGTTTTCTCACCATTAGAAGCGTTGATAGCACCAATCATGTTCGCAATAAGATTTACATCAATGTTTGAAGCAGTTGACTCAACACCTGTTCCAGAGAACTTGCCTGTCTCTGTATCGAGGGTCAAATCATACAACTGACCACCATTCAACGCAATAGGCTCATACAAGCGAATTCCCTTATCTGTAAAGGCATAAGCTGATGTTGCAATAGCCTTATTGCCATCGTAAATAGTCAACTGACGATTCTCCTTATCGGTGATAACGAGTGTGTAAGGCTTTCCACCAATGCTAAGTGTTACATCAGAGAAAACAAAAAGGTTGGTGAGTTCAGTCACCTTCTCCATATATTCTGATGCCTTTGCAGAGAGTTTGCGGAGATACATCGTATTCAACGAACGCTTACCGTGAATCTTAACACAATCAGCACCGATGCTATCAATAACAAATTCGAAGTCGCCTTCCTTACCACGATACTCACCCTGCTTTGGAGTTGCGTAGGTATGGAGGAAAGTATTGTATGTATCAAACGACAAAACTGGTCCGTCGTCTTCCTTCATCTTATACAATGACTTCACTTCGCCATCATCAGGATTGTTCTCATAACGTACAATCGCATTGTCACGGGTGAACTTGATTGTATAAGCCACACCACCATAAGTCTGGTTACTCTGTGGGTAATAGTCTAAAGCCCAACCATATTGCGATGCCACCAATGTTTCCTGTGCCTTCTGAAGAAATTCCTCCATACGCTCAGAGTAAGGCTTGTCGAAGACGTTATCTTCTTCTGTCTGGCAAGACTGAAGGAAGAAGGCTGGCAAAGCAAGTAGGAGATATATAAATAATTTATTTGCTTTCATATGATAATCCTTTCTTAATAATTAAGATTTGTCAGATTGTAACTGCCACTAACAACGTTATTCTCACGTTCGATGACAGCATCACGCACCTTGTCAAGGTCGACATTGAAGGTCTCCTTATAGTAACGTTTAGCAATCTCAAGCTTCTTTTCGATAGCTGTTACACCCGGCTGTTCCTTAGCAGCAGTACCACTCGCATCTGTAACAGTTGCCTTCTGAAGAATAGCGTTCCACTGTGCTACGGTAGAGATAATGTAAGTACTTACAATCTCTGCAAAGTCCTCACGCTCTTCCTTCTGCGAATAAGCGGTTACGAAGCCACGCTTCTCATAACCTTTTCCATACTTATCTGAACTCCAAGAGTCATTAACGTAATCATTTGGTGTTACCTTACCGAACTCACGTGGATAGTCCTTTGTCTGGTTAACAATGTGAACAAACTCGTGGTGAATGGTCTTGAGGTAGTATTCATCCAGATAAGTACGGTTGTTCTTGTACCTATCAAGATGGTTAACACCCAAGAGACGAATCTTCTTTCCACCCTCTGCAGTACCGAGTTTTATATTACCATTATTCTCATACTCGAACTCACCCAAGAAGCTGAAGAGCTTTGGGAAATAGCGACGTGTGAAATCAATACCTGCTGCTTCGGTATAAGCCTCAACACAAGTGTACTTCACGATATGAGCTAACTGTACTGACTGAGCAGAATCGGCTGGTACATCATAGTAAGACATATCCGACTCATTGTCCTCATAACGCCACTGAATCTGAATGTTATAAGGTACTACAAAGTTCTTATACAGCCACTTGTCAAAAGCTGTGTCTGCTGTTTTGGAAGGCTTAATGACACTCTGGCTTGACAAATCATCGTCCGAACAAGCGGTGAAGCCTGCTGCGACTGCTGCCAACAGCGATAAAGCTAATATGTTTTTCTTCATTTCTTAATCCTTTAATTAGATATTAAAAAGTGCGTGCACTTGCCTGAGTAGGATGCTGATTGACTACTGAGAGACCCGGCAATTTATACTGTGAGAGGTCAACGAGCTTTGCACCTGTTGAAAGAGTCTTTGTTGGGTTGCCTGCAACACCAGCCTCACGGATGCTCTGTGGAATCTGTACCACCTGACGTGGATCGTCCTTCACCAACCAATCAAGGTTCTTTGAAGGCTTACCATTAGCACCTATCAGACGGCGTGGAATCTCGATGTTGTAACGTCTGATGTCCAACCAACGCATTCCCTGATGTACTGTTTCAATACGACGGAAGTTAAGCAAACACTGCAAGAGTGACTCCTGTACAGAGCCTTCAACATCTATAGTGAAGCGAGGACTGATGTGCTTCTTGCAACTTGGCACCATCTTATCTGCATCTGCATAAGCATAAGGAAGCGCAGAGAAGTAAGTTTGCACACTTGCAGGTGTGAGAGTCACGTTCGTTCTGAAGAAGTTTTGCATCCAGATTGTCATATCTGCACAAGCAGCATCATTCTGTCCAAGCATGATTTCAGCCTCAGCACGGTTGAGCAGTGCCTCGTCAATGGTGAAATCAACATTCAATGTACGGAGATATCCAGAACCAGTTGTCACATTGACAATCTCTATCTCACGTGGAAGTTTCATTAATAAACAGAAATTACTCTCACCTTGATTGTTGGTGAATGGCAGCCAAATGAGGTTTGCTGATGTACCCCAAATATTGTTGCTCTTAAACAACTCTGTCTCTGCAAGATAGTTAGTAAGCGTATAACGCTTGCTGGTTCTCCATGGTGCAATTGCCATACCTGCGTTGCTGACACTGGTCTGAACAAGTAAATTACACTCTGCAGCAGCGCTACAGTAAGCCTCAGCAATCTTCAAAGCCTGATCTGACTTACTCAATGGCATTGCCTGCAAAGAAGCGTAATCACGCAAAGAAGCGGCTGGGTTGCTACCCAAAAGTCTATCAGCATACTCCTTTGCTTTGTCCCACTTCTCATAATAGAGGTAGAAACGAGTTGCAAAAGCGTAAGCTGCCTTCTTGTTAAAGTGGTACTTCTGCACCTCGTATGTATCATTAATCAATGGAATACCTGCCTCAATATCAGCTGCAATCTTAGCATAAACATCAGCTACATTACCACGACTACTCTGCTCTGCAGCTGCAGAGAAGTCTGCAATTCCGGTTGCATAATAGATACCTGCATCGGTTGTACTGGTCTTTCCATTATATGGACGACAGAACTCGTTAGCAAGGATGAAGTGGTTATAGGCACGAAGTAACAACGCTTCACCCTTTGAATTGCGAAGTGACTCATTATTTGCACCACCCATTTCTTCAATTGCAGCCAATGCCTCATTAGCCTTGTAGACACCTTCATAATATAGCATCCACACCTGCTCTGGCGAGTCATTACCACCCTCTGTATGTTCCTTCCAGAAGAAGTACTGGTCACCACCACGGTCTCCCATACTATTCTGTGGTCCCATATAGTCGGTATTGTCAGACATCCACTCGTTGAAGAGTGTCGGTGTACGGTCTGGATAGGCTGTCACAAGCAGACCCGCAATCTTCTTCGGTGTATCCAAAGTCGTACGGTTGTCTGGCAACGTATCCAATCGGTCAGAACAGGATGCGAGTACCGCTACTGATGCAAGCATCAAACTGCCCTTATATATGATATTCTTAATTTTCATATTCTTTCTATATTAAGTTACTTCTGGTTCTGATTCAGCTTCTTATGTGTAGACTTTTGGTTGTTATATTGCAGCCTTTAGCCTTGTTAGGATTTCCTACATTGTTACTAACGTATGGGATACTCCCTGCTGAAACGAAACCTAAGTTAAGATATTAAAGACCTAATCTCAATGTCATGGTGAACTGCTTTGGAACTGGTGCAGCCACACCACCTGTATTGAAGAACTCTGGATCCTGACCGTTCAGCTTCTTATCTGAGTAGAACAGGAAGAGGTTAGTTGCCTGAAGTTTTAAAGCCAGACTGCTAACACCAATGTTTCTAATCATTGCAGCAGGGAAAGTGTAACCCAATGAGATTTCCTTCATACGGATGAAGTCACCCTTTGCAATGCGGACATCAGAATAATTGTAAGCATTGTAAGCCACATTCAGCTGTGAGTTGTTACGATTCTGACGGCGAGATGCGATAACAGGGATGTTAGTCAGAGCCTCATCACCACTGTATGTCCAACGATTGCGGAACTCCTTAGGCAAAGCATCCATATCGTCATAACGGTTACTGAAGACAGGGTTCAAACGAACCTTATTGCCGAAGCTATAAGTTACGAAGACATTGAGGTCCCAGTTCTTATAACGGAAAATGTTACCGAATGAACCCGTTGTTGTTGGGTCAGCAGGACCTTCGTACTTCAAATACTTAATCTTTTCCTGATCACGTTCTTGGAGGTTGAGATCAGATACTGTTCTGTTGCCATCTTCGTTCATGAATGTTGGCAGACCCTCGCCATTAAGTCCAGCGAATGGGATACTAAAGATAGAGTTTACTGGATAACCAACAAGACTATAACCAGTTCCCTGTACAAGGTCGATAACACGTGCATGAGTGAAGAGACTTGTAATCTCATTGTGTGTCCATGAGAAGATGAAGTTAGTTTCCCAGCTGAAGTCCTTAGTCTTGATATTATGTGTATTTAATGAAAGTTCCATACCATTTGACTTCATAGAAGCAACGTTAGCAAGGTTATAAGAACCCAACTGTGGATGGTTCACGTAACCGATAAGGTCACTATTGCGACGCCAGTAGAAGTCAGTAGTAAGGTTGATACGGTTGTCAAGGAAACCAAAGTCGAAACCAAGGTTGAACTCACGCTTCTTCTCATAAGTAAGATTCTTGTTACCGAAACGCTCATCATAACCAATCTCCTGAATAGAAGTGAATGGGCGCCAAGGCACTGTTGCAGTGAAGATAGGCAATGAGTTAGTAACAGGAGGACGGTCACCAGTAAGTGAGTAGCTCAAACGGAACGTTGCATGTGTCAACGCCTGCTTAAACACCTTATTAAACCAACCTTCCTCATGTGCATTCCATGCACCAGAGACGTTATAGGTTGGCAACCAACGAGCCGAAGTAGCCTTACCCAGATAGTTCGTACCCTCATAACGGAAAGTACCTGTCGCCTGATAGCGACCCTTATAAGAATAGGTACCAGTACCGAAGTAAGCAAGACTGCGAATATGGGTGTTTGATAATGAATAATAGTCTGTACCCTGCTCTTGGAACATCTTGAAGGCACGGTAGTTCAGCTTAGCAATCTCACCAGCATCAAACATCATACCCCACTCACGGTCGAAAGTCTGCTTACGGTCAACGCTATTGCTTTCCACACCAGCGTAGAGATTCACAATGTGAGAATCATTGAATACGTCGTTGTAAGCAGCAGAAAGACGTGTATCCCAACCGAAGAAGTGGTTACCTGTTCTGTCGAGAATACCACCTTCTTTGAGGATTGACTCAGGAAGAGCAAAAGGATTGTCTGGATCCTTATAAAGATAAGGGTTAGCATCACGAATAGTTGTAGTTCCCATCGCACGGTAAGCCATTGCCTGATTAGAGTTTTCACGAACGATGTGCTCCATAGTTGAAGCAGCACTCTTAACTGCAACCAAGGCTGTAAGCTTTACTTTTGTAATAGGCTTATAGTCAACACTTGCTTGTACACGGAAGTCGTGTACATTAAGGTCCATATAGTTATTGTTCAACTCATTGAAGATATTGAACGGAGCATAATTACGTGTGTAGAACTCGTTTGGTTCAAGTGTACGTGATGTGTTCAGAGAATAAGAATATGGGTTGATGTCAAAAGCACGACTAACAGCACCAGTTGCTGGGTCAATCGTACGGCTCAATGAACCCGGAGCTTTCTGCTTACGATAAGAAGCATTAGCGATAAGGTTCAAACCAATCTGCTTATTAATATTATAAGTTGTATTAATATTACCAGTGTAACGCTGAACACGGCTTGACTTATACCATCCCGGATCATACATCGCAGAAAGTGAAGCATAGTATTGTCCCTTGTCTGTACCACCAGAAGCACTCACTGAGTGATTGTGCATGATAGAGGTTGAGAAAAGCTGACCAAACCAGTCTGTATTGCGATACTCAGCAGCACGCAGATAAGCATCACGTGCGGCCTGTGTATTCTCCAAACCAAACTGTCCCTTAGTAGCATCATACTCAGAGATGAGCTGATACATACGTCCGTAAACACCACTTGTAGAGGCGTTAGCGATTTCGGCATAATTCAAATAGCCCTTCTTCTCCAACTCACGATAAACCTCCATTTGGTCCTGTGAGTTCATAATATTAAAGTTGCTATAGCTTGGCTTTAAACGGAGGGTATACTCACCTGTATAGCTCAAATGACTCTGACCAGCCTTACCCTTCTTGGTTGTAACAACAATCACACCCGCCATAGCACGAGCACCATAGATAGATGTAGCGGAACCGTCTTTCAAAATCTGGAAACTCTCGATGTCATCAGCGTTCAATCCTGCAATAGCAGAAGAAATCAAAGTCTTTGCATCACCTGATGACAACGAACTTGCATCAACGTTGGCAATATCTTCCATGATGACACCATCAACAACCCACAATGGTTTTGATGAACCAAAGATTGACGTGTTACCACGTACACGAATTTTAGGAGCTGTACCGAACGTACCTGATACGTTCTGAACGCTCACACCAGCAGCTCGACCTTCAAGCGAACGGCTCACGTCCGCCATACCATCAAGCTTCGCCTTTGAAGCATCAATCTTGGTTGCAGCACCTGAGAAGAGGCGCTTGTCTTGCTGGGTCATACCTGTTACGACAACCTCAGTAAGCTGATGATTGTCATTAGAGAGGACAACCTTCATGCCGTCTTTGGCTGTTACGGTCTGTGTGACCATACCAATGTAACTGACTACGAGTTTCTTTCCTGCAGGAACAT
>CAMUQM010000042.1 GCA_947095945.1 uncultured Prevotella sp. | reverse complement strand
CAAAGCTCAAAGCTCAAAGCTCAAAGCTCAAAGCTCAAAGCTCAAAGCTCAAAGCCAAAAAGAGTCGGACAACGGTGTCCGACTCTTTTATATATTATTTCTTTAAGGTGAAACCTTATTGAAGATCCTTCATTGTGACAGGCTGAGCGAGAGTAGCAAACTCAAGACCACCAGTAGTACACTCAATACCCTTAGCAGCATCCTTAATCTTATTGCCATTTACGGTCTCTGAACCATCCATCTTGAAATAGAGTTCCAGACCATCAGACTTAGGATTAACACCTAACATATTCTGCTTAATCTGATTCTCGGTACGAGCAACACTCCATACACGAACCTCACTCATATAACCATAGAATGGACGCTCACCCCAAGGGAAGCCCGGAATCTTACCAATGTTAAAGCCTACATCAGCGTTAGGATCGAAACCAGAGATGTTCCATGCAGACTCTGCCCACTTCGTACCATTGAGGTACATGACGGTCTTACCCGTTGTCTGATCGAAGGTTACTGCCACATGATACCACTTGTTAATCTGAAGTTTCTCAGGTGCTTCGTAGTGCTGTCTACCTGCTATCTGAAGAATACCAGCAGAGATTCCACCACCAACATCACCAACACGGAAAATCATCAGACCCTCAGAACCCATGATGGTACAGTTGCTGCCCCACCAGATAGAATGAACTAAAGCCTCGTAAGTAAATGACTTAAAGTAGGTTCCAGCAGGGAACTTCACAGAGATATACTTGTTATAGAAATCACCAGCCTTCGCAATCTTGACAGGTTTAGCCAAAACTATATACTCAACATCCTCACCATCAATAACAGGTGTAGAAGCAGAATGAAGCTTGATAGGCAACATATAGTTCTTACCCGCCTCTAACTGATCAAGATTATTAAGCGCCAACGACACCTTGTCAGCATAGATGCTTCCTGCAGCTATCGTTGAAGAAGTCTTACTGAACGTAACATTCTGATGTTTGAAAGCAACATAGTCTGTTCCATACTTGCTATTATAAAGAGCAACCAGTGACGAGTCGGCAAGTGAATAAGAGACATCTACTGCACCATCTTGCTTATTAGAAAGACGAGAAGTAATATCAACATCTAAGGTTGAACCTGTGTCTGGCATTTCGACTTTCTGTAGATTGCCATCAAAATATACCTTCTGCTTCAACAAATCGCTCTCACTGTCTTGGCAACTCACCACACAGCATGTGGCAAACGCCACAGCAATATGTTTGAAAATATGCTTGTTCATATTGTATTCTATTAAATTTATAATGTGAGATTTACAATGTTAAGGTTGAGCGGTTTGACCCATTCTCTCCTTGAACACCTGTTGGTTAATCTGAATTGCCTGACGCATCCACTTGTAGTTAGGGGTGTTGTCGTAGTCGTTATCGAAACGATAAGCACCTACTCCACCCTTGTAACCCTTAGAAGGCATACTTTTGGCTTGTCTTAACAACTGACCACCACTCTTGAAAGAAGACTCAAAGTTATCGGTTGTGATAATTGTCTTTGGATCAACATTGTAGTAATCAAAATGAGTTACACGACCGTAAGCCTGATCAATCCAATAGTCAACATATCCATCCAAATCCTCAGTAAGACCACTGAAATGGCCATCAATACAGATAAGACGGTGTCCCTTGTGCTCTGGATCGCTCTTAGGACCGATATACTTGTTCATCTCCTTTACCAAGTAAACGAGGTCGGCATTAGTGCTGAGTGTACCATCCATATCGAAGACACCACTACCAATCTCCCAGTCGATATCGTAACCGTCCCAGTCATTGGCTACCAATGAGTCGCAGAGAGCCTTTGCAAAACGAGCCAAAGCCTCTTTGTGGTTATCAGAACCAGCAACACCCTCGTAGCCCCAGAACTTCCAACGAGCCTTCTTCTTAGCCTCTTCAACGCGAGCTTGGTCGTTTGCCCAACCCTCTTTCTCAGCCTGCTTCTCAACAGCAGTATAGACAGAGTCAGGAGTTCTACCCTTTCCAATGTAAGACAAGAGTGTCACCTCCAAGAGTTTCGTACCCTTCACCTTCTGCACGAACTCCTTATCCTTCTTCTGCTCAGGTGTGATATTAAAGCGGTTAGGTGCACCACTCCACATTGAAACGATGTCCATACTATCTGGCATAGAAGTAAGATAGCCACGGCGATAGGTACCTGCTGGAGACCAGTTAGAATACCAACCGAAGGCAACAGGACGACCATAATTAACGGCTTGCTGCTTATAAGCTCTCAAATCGGCATAATACTTCTCGCTTTCAGCATTGTTCATCGTATTATATCCACCGATATGATCGTAAGGTTCGTTCTCTACCTCTGTCATTTTGCTACATCCACAGAAAAGAACTCCTGCACAGAGCAATACCAACGAACTGATATATTTAAAATTTTTCATATTCAAAATACTTGATATTATTGATTCTTATTGTCCCACCACAGACGTGTTCCTGCCTTATCAAGACCGCCACGAAGTAGCTTACGTGCACTCTCTAAGTTAGCAATATCTTCTGCCGAAGTAGACTTGTTAGTTGGGAAACGCATACGGCGGATGCCCACCTCGCTGTCAACCTCACCATTGCTATAGTTCGTAATGGTGCTGTGCAACTTAGGATAACCAGTACGACGATACTCAGACCAAGCCTCTTGTCCATTAGGATAGAGTGCAATCCACTTCTGTATCATAATCTTCTCAAGTTTCTCCTCATCGGTTCCAGTCCACTCTGTTGTCGCCTGCGTGAGAGCAGGTGCATCAACATTCACACTTGGATTAGTGAGATGGAAACTATAAGCTAATGGCTTGAGACCAGACGACATATAGTCTGCTACCTCAGAACTTGCAATACCATTCTCTTCAAATGACATCTCAATTCCCTTCTCATAAAGCGACTCAGCTGTGCCACCTACTGCAAAACCATGCAAAGCAGCCTCAGCCAAGAGGAAATAAACCTCAGAAGCACGCATCCAATAAGTTGGAGTTGTACTTGTAATTGCTGGGCGTGAAGAATCCTTGAAAGCATCATTAGAGCTTACATCATGACCTGTTGGTACACCAGAATACTTTCCGTATGTACTCACGGTCACTGCCTGAGAGACAGTACTTGTATTGAAGTACTTTGGCAAACGTGGATCTTGATAGCCGCCTAAGTAAGCCAACATAGAAGAACCCATACGACACTCATTGTACTGGTTGATGAGAACATCGAGGTTATTCTTGAACTCCAAGCTTGCACCTCTCTCCATCTTAGCTTCATCTTCCTTGCTCTTCATCACACCATAAGAATGGTTGACAGCCTGTAAAGCATACTGCTTTGAGAGGGCTGCATCGGCATAATAAACACGCATTGCAAGGCGTAACATCAATGAGTTGGCATAAACAACCCACTTATGAACGTCACCAGCATAGACAGCATCAGCATTTGGCAAGAGTTTGCTATTACCATTATCAGCGTATTTTGTCAACACCTCAATAGCATCAGAGAGTTCCTTAAACATTGACTTATACACTTCTTCCTGACTATCGTATGGCACAGTGATAAGTCCTTTACCAGCCTCCTTATAAGGAATAGGTCCGAACATATCAGTTGCCTTATGCCATGCAGAGATCTTTAGAATCTGTGCTAAGGCGAAAACCTCTGGGAATTGTGTTTCAGTCTTACCCTTTAAGTCCTGCCACAATGGAACGACAGTTGAATAAGACTCAGTGTAAGACGATGCTACCCAACCATCCTTGAGGAAATAGTTGAGGTTATTAGGACCGCCCCAGTTGTTGTTCTGGCCGAAATAGCCACTCCAACAATCAGCAGCAAGGTTATAAGCAGTCTGATATCTGTTTGCTACACTGGTACCATCTGCCTGTGTTCCTACTGGGAAGACACATTGCTGCATTGCTGTTATAGGCCCTCCAATAGAAATACCATCCATTAATCCCTCTTCTGGGAGAAGTTCAAACTCGTTAGTGTTTACCTTTTGGAAGTCACAAGCCGTGAACAAGGACAGCGCAAGGACACCTACGATATATTTATATGCTTTTGTCTTCATATTCAATTAAAATTTGAATTTAACACTGAAACCATAACTCTTCAGACTTGGCTGCATGAAATAGTCATTGCCCTGTCCATAAGTACCTGTTGAAGCTGTAAGCTCTGGATCGAAAGGTGCTTTACAATAAATCATCCATGGATTTGTAGCTACAAATGAAAGTGTCAAATCCTTAATGACATTATTAAACAGCTTTGAATTAAACTTATAGCTCAAAGTAAGTTCCTGCAAACGAACGTTTGTTGCACTGTAGGTATAATAACCTGCAAGGTCGTTTTCACCTGTTGCAACAAGTGTGTAATACTTCTTTGCATCATACAAGCCCTGATTAGGAATCATTACGCCACCTGCATCTCTTGCATCAGCTGATGCCTTAGACACACCAAAGCGGTCTAACAATGCCTGTGTTGAAGAAGTAACAATACCGCCAACACGTGCATTAATCAAGAAGCTAAGCCCAAAGTTCTTATAAGTGAAGTTGTTGTTCCAACCCATTGTAAAGTCAGGAGTAGTTTTACCTAAGTAGATTGGATCAACTGTTTCCAAGTTCATACCACCAGATGGACTAACATTTACAAAGCCCTGATTATCCTTTGCCAATACCTTTCTTGCATAAATATCGTTGATAGAACCGCCCACCTTGAGCAGTACACGGCCATTATCCTTTGATACCTCAGGGATATTGAGAGGTTTAGGACTCAATGGATGATAGTAGTCCTTCACCATTTCCTTAATTTCATTGACGTTCTTAGAGTAAACCAATGATGAGTTCCACTGCAGACCACCGAAGTTATCACTATAACCTAAAGACATCTCGACACCACGGTTCTCCACATTACCAGCCTGTAAATATACCTTTTTATAACCTGAACTTTCTGGCAAATCACCAACAAAGGTCTGGTTGTAAGTATTTGACTTATACCAAGTGAAGTCAAATGACAATTTCTTCCAGAAGCGAGCAGTCAGACCAAACTCAAACGACTTCGTACGCTCTGCTTTGTAATCGGTAAAAGGATAGATGTCTGTAGACTTCAAACTACCACCCACCAGCGGAGTTGTAATGGTTCCCGGTGTCATACCTGAACGTGATACAGGAGAGCCCACCTCTGTGTAGGAACTACGAACCTTCAAATAAGAAATGAAAGAAGGTAGCTTTGTCATCTCAGAAACGATAGCAGACAGACCAACTGAAGGATAGAAGAATGACTCCTCAGATGAGTTCACAAGACGTGAGTTCCAGTCGTTACGACCTGTCAAAGTTAGATAGACCATACTTCTCCAACCTAACTCGGCACTTGCAAAAGCTGCGACATTACGTACCTTTGAGTCGCCACCAGCTTCACGAATCTTGCTATCACTTGGGTTAATATTGTTCAAAGAGAACTTATTTGGCACTAATACTAAGTTACCACCATAACCACGAGTAAGAGAAGCATAGTCTGAATAGCTGTAGCCAACGTTGGCTGCAAGGCTGAACTTACCAAAAGTTTTATTGATATTGGTAATAACATCAATATAAGTCTGATGATCCTTATAATCATAATACTCATAAGCACCCTTCTCCTTTGCAAAATAATTAAAAGAAGAAGCATAAATCTTACGCTCGCTTGTGATAAATGTCTTGTCAAGACGGATGCGACCTGCTACACTCAACCAATCAAAAATATTATAGGTAAGACCTGCATTAAACATAAAGCGATCCTTGTCATTAGGGGCTAAGTTACGATAAGCAGTCCAGTAAGGATTCTGATTAGCGAAACGGCTATCGCTAATAGGCCAATACTGTGTAGGAAAGTTTCTCACATTATCGTAACGTTCAAAGGTCTTTATACCATCAAATGACTCACCACGAGGGAAAAGATAGGCAGCAACAATTGGGTTCCAGTACTCACCTTGTGACACCATATTATTGTCTTTCTGCTTGATATAAGATGCACCAAGATCGAGTTGTACCTTATTCTTAAGCATACGAGTGGTGTTACGGATAGTGAAGTTGTAGCGGTCGTAAGTATTATTAGGTACGATACCACGTGAATTAGTCGTTGCAACAGAGGCAAAAGTCTGGTTGAACTCATTACCCATATTCAACGTCAGAGCATTAATAAAGTTCGTACCAGTGCGGAAGAAATCCTTCTTTGGATCGTATGAACTTGGTGTAGCAAGTTTCTCTCCCCAACTCTCATACGAACCGAGCTTGTTTCCATACTTATTTTGGAACTCTGGCATCAACAATGGCGAACTGAAATCTGCAGAGCTTGAGAACGAAATAGCAACACGTCCTTCCTTACCTTTCTTTGTTGTAATAAGGATAGCACCATTGGCAGCATTACTACCATAAAGAGCAGCTGCGGAAGGACCAGCCAAAACGCTGATACTCTCAATATCTTCAGGATTGAAATCGGCAATACCTTCACTGCTTACACGACCTTCACCCATGATACCACTATCGCGTCCACCACTGAAGTTAAAGATTGGAATACCATCAATAACATATAGCACGTTGTTATCACCTTCGATAGATTTAGCACCACGCATGATAACACGTGTTGCACCACCGACACCACTGGCACTCTTGGAAATGCTAACACCAGCTACTTTTCCGTTTAATGAGTTCACAAAGTTAGCATCTTTGTTACGTGTCAACTCATTTGAGCCAACTGATTGTACATTGTAACTCAAGGCTTTTTCAGCACGCTTGATACCTAAGGCCGTCACAACAACCTCGTTCATGGTATTTACAACTTCTTTAAGGGTAACATCGATTGTAGTCTTGTCACCAACAAGGATTGTCTGAGTTGTATAGCCAACGTAAGAGATGACCAACTTTGCCTTTGACGTGGTATTGATGGTAAAGTTACCGTCAATATCCGTTACTGTACCATCTTTGGTACCTTCCACCATGATGGTGGCACCAATCAACGGTTCACCAGTAGAGTCAACAACACGACCAGTTACCTTGTGATTACCGTTTTGTTGCACAGCCTGAGACATTGAAGCTTCAGGTGAGCCTACGGGATTTCCTACAGCATAAGCACTCGTTGGAGCCAATGCAATAGAAAGGGCAAAAGCGACTGAATAATACAGATGCTTCTGCTTTGATTCATGAAAAATTCTCATTAGGTTCAGGGTTTAAACATTAATATTTTAGGTTCCTAATTGTTGTCTTTTAATAACAGCTGATTACAACTGCTTTAGACTTTTATCACCTTACATAGAAGGCGATAATGAATAGATTATTTACTTTACTTACACAGGTTGTTTCATGTATAAATATCAAGATTATTAATGAATAGATTTGGTCTATGAACACGTAATAATGAGTGCAAAAGTATAAAATAAATCTGTAAACGACTTATTTTTTTGTAAAAAAAGTAAATAATGTGTTTGTTATTGCAAAAAACAACAGTCAAAATGTGGATATAGCAAGAAGTGAGGTAAGAAACATTTGATAGGCTGAAGCTTCTATACGTAGTAATTATTAGTCGAGTTTACTATGAATTGAATAAGTGTAGTTTCTATTTATGAGAGTATGATTACGAATAGAGCAATCTGCTGCTTAATATAAGGAGGATAAAATACAAATACTTTTGGTAATCTTATTGTTTGAAATGTTTCAACATAAAAAACCATTTAAAACTCATTTTCGAGTAAAGTAATGGTCTTTTTTTTGCTTTAGAAACAATACTACTTAAGATTGAAAGTTGTCAAGTTAATAACTTATGTTTTGAGACGCCTACATGTAAAAGCTTTAATGATTCTTTTGCATTATGTCAACAATCTGCAGCGGATTGTCCAGCCACCACACCTGTTGTCCATGCAGCCTGAAGATTAAAGCCACCTGTAATAGCATCAATGTCTAACACCTCGCCCGCAAAGAAAAGATTTGGACAAACTTTACTTTCAAGCGTTTTAGAATTAACTGCGCTAAGACTCACACCGCCACAGGTAACAAATTCATCACGGAAGGTGCCTTTACCTGCAATGATGTACTGATCGTTGACCAATATTTCTATCATGCGGTTCAATGTTTTACGTCCAACTTCAGCCCACGGTTTTACGGCGTTTAAACCAAGTTTACTCAAGATGTATAGCCATAGACGACTTGGTAGACCAAAAGGGGGTATGGTAGCGAGCTGTTTACGTGGGTTAGTAGCCTGTAGTTTCAGAAGGTTTTCTTCCACTTCTTGTTGCGTCCGTTCGCCTGTCCAACTGATTGCAAGTGGAGCCTTATAATCTATCTCAGCAAGAAAACGAGCTGCGTATGAAGAAAGTTTCAAGGCAGCAGGACCACTAACACCCCAATGCGTTATAAGTAATGGTCCTTGCGCACGTAATTTTGTTCCAGTAATAGTCGTTACAACAGAGTCAACAACTGTGCCCATAAGAGCACAAAAAGCAAGGTCCTTAATATTAAAGGTGAAAAGTGAAGGTACAGGTGGCTCTATCTTATGTCCAAGCTGGGCGAGATAATCCAAGCCATGACTATTGGGTGAACCGCCAGTTGTTATAATAGTGCGATGGAATATGTGATGTGTACCATTTGCAAATTCCAGTTTTAGTCTTCCATCTTCTATGCAATCGATATCCATTAACCGATGTCGATAACATATAGTCACACCCAGTTCATTGGCTTGGTGCACCAGACAATCAATAATGGCATGTGAGTCTTGAGCTTTCGGGAAGACACATTCATCTCCTTGTGTCACCAATGGCACACCATGTTCTTCAAACCATCTATAAGCATCTTCATGACTAAATGTTTTCATCAACCGCTTCATTAGTTTGTGACCACGTGGATAAGCCTGCTTCATGTCCGAGATAGCTGCAAAGCTATTCGTAACGTTACAACGTCCACCTCCAGTTATTTCAACTTTAGCCAATACTTTCTGCGCACGTTCAAAGATAGTCACCTTGCATGAAGGGTTTGTTCTTCGAGCCGTAATAGCTGCCATAAACCCAGCAGCTCCTCCGCCAATAATTGCTATATCCATTTGATTTAATTCATAATTTATAATTATGATAACTGCAGTCTGCTAAGTTTATTGCAATAAGAAAGAATGAAATTGCTTTATAGTACAAATAACTTGTTGACTTAGTAACTTGTTGACTTAGTAACTTGTTGACTCGTCAACCTTGCTATCCCAATACTTTCTTTCGTTTTCCGCTAAACTCTGTAAAGTCAATACGTATAATCTCAACCCGGTGGAAGCTTTTATGCGCATATTTGTCACCAATATCCTTAAAATCAGGTGATAACTTATCAATCAATAAATGCAGTGCATGCATTTTCTCTTCGTCAGAGAGTTTAATATGTGCTTCACCGAAGAAGATTGCGCTTTCATATTCTGTGGTGAAATTGCGTGGTAGTAAGTTTACCTTACCAATGATACAAAGCGAAACCTTTGGATTTTGCTCAATAGCCACTAATTTTCGTCCATTTGGTGCACAATGAATATAAATACTATGGTTACCATCCCAAACAAAATTTACAGGAATTCCATATCCCATATTGTCCGAAACCATGCTCAATACTCCATATTCACCTTTGCGTAGCAGTTCTATAGCTTGCTTCTCATCCATCAGACGGTCTTGTCTGCGTATGCGATCATTAACATAATTCATCTCGTACATCATTAATATAATAAATAAATTGTTGGAACTGTGAACTATCTGCAATAAATTATCTTCACGTGTTAAGAATCCTTTACGAAAGATTCCTGTATATAAAAAAGACCTTGACTGATTCACATCACCCAAGGTTTAAATACTAAAACTAAATTAACCACTAAAAAAACTTGATGCAAAGATACACGTTTTTTTGTTAACATCCAAATTTTTATAAAACATTTTTTCTCTTAGCAACACATTTAACTTTTATTTAGAGTATTCCTTTGGGTTATAAAGATAAAATATTTTGGTTTTGATACTTTTAAAGTTCTTCAAACCATTTAGTATACTTGGTTCTAACGTTTTCTATATTATAATTTGTTATGTAAATAATAAGGTTAAAAAATCCTTATCGATTCAATTACTTTAAAGTGGTTATTATATTTAACTCGATTATACAATAGTATTAGATAGTTCAGCGTCTATGATAAAAAAAATATTGCAAAGTGTTCTTTTTCGTCACTTTTTGGTGGGTTAGATTATGTTGTTTAGCAAATTTAAATTTATTCTTATTAAACAATTTATCATACCCAATGTAATGTATTCCTTAAGAAAAACTTGCAATATTGGGATTTTGTTGCTATCTTCGCAGACAGGAAAGCTATCAATGGTATTCGAATAAGAATTAAAGCATGGGAAGAAATAAATTCGCAAACGAAGAGATAAAAGAAATAGCAAAGCTACTCAGACTGAAGAATGCGGGTAATCGAGCGAAGCAGAAACTGGTTCGTCATGATCTCCGTACTATCTATGAGTTTAATATCTCTGACTTTAATGAACCCGGTAAGGCTTTCGGTGAAGAGGAATTACAGGAAGCTATCCATCGTGGCGCTATTCAAATTCTTGACGATGCCACAATCGCTGACATGAAGGCAAAGCGTGCTCGGGACAAGGCTCGGGATGAAGCTACTCGTGAACAACAAGCTATTGAAGCGGGTGAGATGACCGACTGGAAAGCTGTAGCTAAAGAATGGGAAGAGTGGGAGCAGTCGCAAAATAACAGTAACTAATGAGGGCTTTATTTTTGTGGCATTCTTTTTGTTAATTCTAAGGAAATAAGATAAATGCTTATTGAGAAGCATATATGCTTTGATAGCAGTGAGAAGCCTATTAGAGGATGGTCCTCATTTAAGATCAATAAAATAACAAAACAATGACATTATATCCAAAACTCATTACAGATGCACTGGAGAAAGTTATTTACCCAGGAACAAAAAAGAATATTATTGAAAGTGAGATGCTGGCTGATACGCCCAGTATCAATGGTAATAAAGTAAGTTTCACGCTTATATTCCCACGTGAAACCGACCCTTTCCTCAAGTCTACTATTAAGGCTGCTGAGGCTCAGATTCACTATTCTGTGGGTAAGGAGGTTGAAGTAACTATTACTACAGAATTCAAGAATGCTCCACGCCCAGAAGTAGGCAAGTTGCTGCCTCAGGTAAAAAATATTATTGCTGTAAGTTCTGGTAAGGGTGGAGTTGGAAAGAGTACTGTTTCAGCTAATCTTGCCATTGCTTTGGCACGTCTGGGTTATAAGGTGGGTTTGCTTGACACCGATATATTTGGTCCAAGTATGCCTAAGATGTTTGGTGTTGAAGACGCACGTCCATACGGCGTAGAAAAAGAAGGTCGTCAGCTTATAGAGCCCGTGGAGAAGTATGGTGTAAAGTTGCTTTCTATCGGTTTCTTTGTCAATCCAGACACAGCAACCCTTTGGCGTGGTGGGATGGCTACCTCAGCGCTCAAGCAGCTCATCGCTGATGCAGATTGGGGTGAACTTGATTATTTTATCCTTGACACGCCACCTGGTACCAGTGATATCCATCTAACACTCATGCAGACGCTTGCTATTACGGGTGCGATAATCGTGTCAACACCTCAGAATGTTGCATTGGCTGATGCACGTAAGGGTATTGATATGTATCGTAATGACAAGGTGAATATCCCAATTCTCGGTTTGGTTGAGAATATGGCATGGTTTACACCTGCCGAACTCCCAGAGAATAAATACTATATCTTTGGAAAAGATGGTTGCAAAAACTTAGCAAAAGAACTTGATTGTCCGTTGCTTGCTCAGATTCCAATCGTACAGAGTATTTGTGAGAATGGTGATAACGGAACACCAGCTGCATCACAGATAGAAACTATAACTGGTCAATCTTTCCTCAGCCTTGCACAGAGTGTAGTCACTGTTGTCAATCGTCGTAATAAGGAGCAGGCTCCGACAAAAATAGTTGATATAAAAAATAATTAAGCGTATAAATCGTATCTGCATATTTATCCATCATAAAAAATGAGGGTATGTCAAATGCAAATACTATTTTGATAATCTTACAGTTTAAAACAATTCATTTAAAAAGACCATTTCTGTACTCGATTTTGAGTAAAGAAATGGTCTTTTCTTTGCTTTAAGGAAAAAATACTTATAGTTTGAAAGTTGTCAAGTTATTAATTTGCATTTTGACACACCCTCATTTAATTTTTAAGAAAATCGGTAATTAAGTTCTAATGAGCAATTGGGGGTTAATCTTCAAAACTTCCATTTTGTAAAGAAAGTTTAAACAAAGGAAATTCAAAAGGTACTTAATTGACTTCGAAAAGACGTCCAATAGGCTTGCAAAAGATGCCCTTATGGAGTGTTACTAACGCCCTTTTGAGGTCCGATTAAGCACCTTTTCTTGTTCGACTTTGTAACTAATTGATTTCCTGTTGGTTGCAAACTTGTTTTTTATACGTATTTTTCACCTTTATTGTATATACTTTATTTAAAATTATGTAATAATTTTTCAAATCATTATCAGCATACTAAAAGTCCATTACCCCTCATCCGAATAAAATAACAAAATTATTGCTGTCCGGTAAAACTTTTGGGGCTATCTGTGTTAGTTTAAATAGACTTAAACTTATTATTTCTTAGAATTCCTTAATTCCGCAGCATAAATTCTTGTAAGAACTCCAAGTGCCTGAGCAACAAAGTTCTCAAAACACTTGGACATGTCAGAATTTTCACCTATCTTGGTGCTATCAAAATAATAAACAAGCAAAAATC
>CAMUQM010000041.1 GCA_947095945.1 uncultured Prevotella sp. | reverse complement strand
CCTTGGTATAGTTCTTCAACTCACGATAAGAGTCGCCAATCATTACCATATAGTTTACACGGTCCATCACAGCATCTTCCTGTGCTAAGGCTTTCTCTGCCCACTTGATAGCAACCTCATGATCCTTAGCCTTCAAACTCTTACCAGCTGCCATATAAAGGTTCTGTGCAGCCTTACCATAGTCAGCAGAACGGAGGTTATTCTCCATCTTACCGAAATAGGTCTCCATAGCTTTCACATAGCCATCAACATCTTTATTCTTGTACAAGTTGTAGAGAGCATCAAAGTAGAGCTTAGACTTCTCGTATGGAGTAATACCTGTCAGACCTACAACCTCGTATGCCTTTGCATACTGGTTCTTTATCTTCTCAACGTAATCCTTATACTTAACGTTTCCATCCTTTGCCATATCCTCAGCAAAGATGTCGTTAGCCTCAACAATGTAGTAAGCTGGTGCCTTACCAAGAGCCTTCATCCAATCATCAAGACGGTCATTCATAAGGTCAATCATATACTGCTTATGCTCCTTATCTTCATCACCCTCCAATGACAGAATGATACGATAGTCATTCTCATTGATAAGCTTCAATGGTGCCTTAGCAGCTACATAGCTCTTATAAAGTTTTTGTAGACGTGTTACCCACTTATCTGCATCCATACCCTCCTGTGCCTGCAAGAAAGATGGTGCTTTAAGAAGGAGTTGCTGTTGAACATCAAGGTCATTATTATCAGCCTTGTACTTATTGTAAAGTTCCTCAAAACTTACACTCTCACCTGCTGCAATCTTAGCGGCATCCATAAGTTCATCCTTATCCATTGCACCTGTATTCACAGACAAAGCCTTTCCATCTGGCGCAATAAAAGCTACTGTTGGATATGCTGCTACCTTATAGTTCTTAGCGATATCAACATTCTCACCCTTCTCAGCATCTAACTGCAAACTGATGAAATGCTCATTAAAGTACTTTCCAACTTCCTCCTGTGTGAAAACAGTCTTTGCCATCTTCTTGCAAGGAACACACCACACGGCATAGAAGTCAACGAAAAGTATCTTCTTCTCTTGCTTAGCCTGTGCCAAAGCTTCACTAAAAGTACCCTTGAAGAACTTAATTCCATTTGTTGCTTCTGTACCCTGCTGAGCATGCAATTGTACAGTCAACATTAAAAGAGCAACAAGCAGTAAGATATATCTTCTTCTTTTCATATTTAATTTGTTTTAATAGGTTGTTTTATTCAAGTTATCTTTTTACCATCGCATTGTTGTTCTTCGTTTCTGTCCCTACCACCATAATATGGGAAAGACGTACAAAATCAATGCTGAAAGTACAAATAATCGATTATAATATGTTTATATCAATATTAGTCGACGAGCAACTCATCATCAGTCACCACAACTTTAAAAATATCCTCCAACACAACCTCATGGTCTTGATTATAAACCTTGAGAGACAGACGATATCTACCGTTTGGTAACTGTTGTGTAGCCTCTTGTGTTACAACTATCAAGCCACCAGTTACAGAAATCTTTCCCTCTTTATAGAGTTTCATAAACTGCTGTATCTGTTCTTGACTGTCAGCCTTCACACCAGACAATTCATAATTGATAGGATTAGTACCAGCAACACCTTGAATACGTGTTGAAACGAATGGTAACTTATTGATACCACGCTCACTCGTTGCATCAACGTTATGGAAAGCATTAAGAGAGTCGGGAGTAAATGATGCTCCCGTTGTTCTCAAATAGCCAACATCCATTTTGCTGCATGATACCATAATACCTATTGTAAGAGCCATAAGGCACAGCAATGCTATTCCTTTCTTCATCTGTTTCATTTTTAAAAGTCGGTTAAGTTGAAGTCATAAACAAGTGAGTGGACGACTCCTGTGTTTGTTTCAATATTACATGAAGCAACATCCGAAGTCTTGGTTGTCGTTGGAGAAACCAAATGGATGCGCAAAGGTCCAGCACCCGGAACACTGTTGTAAGACTCACGGAAAGTGTAAATCCACAACTTGCTGCCCGATGCCATCTCGACAGTTTCGCCACCCTTACCAATAGGTGTTGATGCATCAGAAGACTTAACACCCTCCTTGAAATCATCAAGCATCACACGCTTGTTAGGCAAAACACTATTCAAAATAAACTTCTTGCAGTCAGCAACTGGGATATCCGACACTCTCTCCATATGATTATCATAGAGATAACGACGAATACTATGATTCGTAGGACCAAAGAATGTGAAGTTCTTTCCGTACTGACTTGTACCTTGGAAGAGCGACACTAAGTCGGCACGTTCTGCCATTACACGAAGGGAATCCCAATTATAGCTGTCCCCTTTGAAGTATTCCCACATCGTCATATCATGCTTTCCATTAGCAAGCCCAGTGTCGTCAAAGTTATACTGAGTACAACTGGAGAAGACTCCCATTGTCAGACACATTGTTATTATATATATAATCTTTTTCATTATATCGAACACTTTTTGATTTGTATAATCCTTATCCATCATTAATTATAAGCCTGCCAATAAGGTTTCTGGCGCAACAATGTATTAATGATGTGCCCATCCTTATCCTGCCATGCATCCTTTGGAAGTGGAAGGAAGAGTGCACCACCTTGAATATCCTGATTAGTCAACAAGCGGAACTTACCCTGTAACTCTTCTTTCACATAGCCATTACGGATAACATCTGCATATCGTGCATCATTCTCACCGATGAACTCCTTCTCTCTTTCAAGGAAGATCGCCTTCTTCAAGCCCTCTGTATCATAGGTTGAAGGATAAGAAAGCGCACCAGCACGTGAACGAATCACATTAAGATCAGCGATAGCCTTTGCTTCATTACCTAACTTTTGATAGCACTCAGCTCTCAATAGATAGAAATCAGCAAGTCTCCAGTAAACATAGTCAGCATCCACCGTACGGTAGGTCTTACCACTTGGAGAGTACTGATCGGCATCCATAATCGCTTTTCTGAACTTATACATAATAGCATAGTTCGTTCCATCAACTTCGTGTGAGGTTCCCCAATCATAGAAGAATGCCTGCAAACGCTGATCTGTAGCATCAGGGAATAAAGACTCAACAGTTGAAGTATGGAGCTGATAAACACTACTTGAAGGTAAATCTGCCAACGTCTGGTCTTCTCTAACAGGCCAGCTCACAAAGTTTTGTGCCACCTCATTAGGTGAAACAACGTTCTCTGAGCGTGTCTTATCAAAGTACAAACTAAAGATTGCCTCAGGATTAGGAGACTTCTCGTTAGACAAGTACGTACAGAGTTCTTCTGGAGAAGAGCAAAGCTGATAGTTACCCACGCGACCATCGATAAGCTGTGTAGAGTAATCAATAGACTTTTGATAATCATCCTGTGCATTACCCTGCAACTTATAAAGTTCCGTTACACTACCCTTCCACGCATAAATCTGTGCGAGTAAGGCAGCAGCAGTACCCTTTGAAGCTGTCTGACGGTTAGTAATTGAAACACCATTTAAATCCGTCAACTTATCCCATGTAGGCAGAATATCCAAAGCTTTCTTAGCATGTTCTATTGCAGCATTAAGCACATCACTCTGAGAAGACAAAGAGTAAGGTTTTATCTCTGTTGAATTCTCTGTTATGATAGCCTCACCATAACGCTGAGCCAAGAGGAAATAAGACAGTCCAAGCGCAAACTCAGCTTGCCCGACATGATACTTCCTACGCTCTTCTGTCAAATCCTGTGTCTTATCTATATTATCAAGCAACAGATTCGCTTCAAAGATAATGTCATAAAGACCTTTCCATGAATATTCGCTTGTAATCACTGTTCGTGGATTCCATTCACGCAACTGCTTACCATCCAGTATTTCGTCAGCTTTCATACCAGCTGTTGAAAGAACGTAATTATTACCTACAACAGTGTTGATATAATATAGAATAGAAGTGGTTGTTGCATTCAGCTCTTTCTCCTTATTAAACGAGTTGCTGTAAGTCAATCCGTTCTCTGGCTGCAAGTCAAGGCTGCAAGAGGACAGAAGACAACCACATAGTGAGAGTATTATAATCTTCTTCATTTCTGTTAGAATTTTAAGTTGAGACCCAAAGTAACTTTTCTATTCAATGGATACTGTGTTCCATCATCCTTACCAGAGTAAGGATTAATAATTTCGGGGTCTACTCCTGAATAATTGGTAATCAAGAACAGATTCTCTCCACTGAGATAAACATTAGCATCTTTAATGAAAGAACCTTTCAACCAGTTCTTTGGTATCTGATAGCCAATAACCAACTGCTTAAGTCGCAAGAAGCTGATATTTTCAATGTTGGAATCTACATTACCATCAAACTGACCTACATAATCCTTATCTGCGAACTCAAGTGATGGATACTTCGCATTTCTATTGGTTGTAGTCCAAAAGTCACCAGAGCGGAAATAGTTCATGATTACACCAAAGTCCTTTGTAAAGGTAAAGGCACTGTTCTTATACATATTCATTACCTTACGGCTGATAGTATAGCTGAAGAGTACATCAAGACTCAATCCTTTCCATTCCAAATGGCTATTCAAACCACCATAGACAGCAGGAAGTGTGCTACCAGCATAATAGAGGTCTTTATCATCAATCACACCATCATAGTTCTGGTCCTTAATCTTTCTTCCACCCACACGTAATGGATTATTGATAGACTGGAAGTAAAGTGGGACCTGCTTACCAGAAGCATTGAGATACATTGGAATATCTTCTTCCTTCTGAACGATTCCCTCATCCTTGAAAGTATAGATACCATAGACTGGACGACCTAAGACTTTATCGTTAAGGTCTTCGCCATTGTATGTCTTACGCAGCATGTTCTTATTGTGAGAAAGGTTGAAGCCAACACTCCAGTTCCAATTCTTCTTGCGAATAACATCATACTGAGCCTCAAACTCAATACCCTCGTTAGAGATAGCAGAAGCATTGTCCCACATATTGTTAGCAAGGAAAACATTACCCGGCAGATAAGACTGCATCAATAATTTACTTGAATACTTATAGTAATAATCGAGCTTAAACTTCAAGCGATAATCCAAAAGCTGCAAGTCAAGACCGAGGTCATACTGGTCACTCTCCTCCCAAGTCAACTTCTTATTAGCCATAGACTGTGGGATAAGACCTAACGAACCATTAAAGATGTTACTTTCTTCCATCACACCCAATGCCAAATAAGGCTCCTGAAACTTCTGTCCAGACTTACCCCAAGAAGCACGGAGCTTACCGAAGCTTAACCACCAGAACTTCTTCATGAAACGCTCTTCACTGAATGCCCAGCCAAGACCTACAGAAGGGAATGTTCCCCAACGCACATCTTTACCAAACACACTTGAACCATCCGCACGAATAGAAAGTTCAGCCATATAACGCTTCTTATAGCTATAAGCAGCACGACCCAAGAAACTAAGCAATGACTGTTCCTGTTGATTGGTAAGGAAACTCTGTGCAGCTCTTATAGTTCCTCCATCATTGAAGAGTGACGGCCAGCCCTCACCAGCATACTTAATAGAATTGGTTGGACCACCCTTTGCTGTACCACTTAAGTTCTGCAGCAAGTCATAGTTATAAGTCATACCAGCCATCAACTCCAACTTATGTTCACTTGGCAATGCAAGGTTATAAGTAAGGATGTTCTCTGTCTGAACATTCGTCATAGCAATATTAGAAGCCTGAACCTCAGACTTCTTGTCATACTTCAAGTAATCAGGCGTGAATGTGTAAACACGAGTGAAGTAATGGTCAAGCGAATATGTAGAAGAGAACTTCAGACCTTTCAAAATGTTATAGTTCAATCCAACACTCAAACGAACATTATAGTTTGAGTTGGTCTTATCAATATCCTTCAACTGTCTCAATGCCACTTGCTCAGCAGTACTGCCCTTGCCCGGCAAGAGAGTTGATGTACGTTTCGGATCAAAAGTCAATCCTTGCACACGTCCTCCATCTGCTCCAGCTTTTTGAGTAGCATATGTAAGATTGATACGTGTGAAAGCACTCAGCTTTGTTGAAAGGTTGAAGTCGAGATTACTCAACAAACTAAAACGACGGAAATTAGAACTAATCATAATACCAGTTTCATCATAGACACCAGCATTAACCATATATCTAATATTATCCGTACCACCTGCTAACAACATATCAGCCTTAGTCACCTTACCAACACGGAAAGCATACTTCCACCAGTTTGTTCTGTTGTTATAGAAGGTGTTAAGTGAATCTTGCGCAATACCTGGCAGACGACGTTCTGAATCCAACACCTTACCATTACGCCACAGATAGTCGTATGCACCATCATTATCAGCATCCCATCCGTATGAATCCTTATAAGAACCCGGATAAATCAACTTATCTGTCATGTAATCATAATGTGCACCTCTCTGACTCTTAGCAAGAAGAAGAGCAATGTCACGTTCACCCTTACCAAGTGTCTGCATTGGTGTACTTGGCAACCAAGAAAGAGACTGTGAGAAATTGAAACTTACTTCAGAACGTCCTGACTTACCTTTCTTTGTTGTAATAAGGATAACACCATTACCAGCTCTTGAACCATAGAGTGAAGCTGATGCAGCATCCTTAAGTACCTGTACAGACTCTATACTTGAAGGATCAAGTCCTGCCAAAGGATTAATACCACCTGTTGCATCAGTAGCACTACCTGATACAGGTATACCATCAATTACATAGAGCGGAGTACCATCATTGATACCCTTCTGATTTAGAGAGCTAAAGCCACGAATAGTGATACGAGAACCACCACCACCCGGAGATCCTGATAGGTTGGTTACATCCACACCAGCCATACGCCCCTGCAAAAGGTTCTCAATACTTGCTGTTGGTGCTTTCTGCAAATCTTCAATTTTAACAGATGCGACAGCACCTACCTGCTCACGTGTATTACGCTTACCATAGGCAACAACTGTAACCTCACCCATTGCAATAGCTGAAGAAGGCAAGATAACGTTCATCGCCTTGCCAGCATGATACTTCAGTGTTTTGGCTTCATAGCCCACACTGGAGATAGTGATTGTACCTTCCTCTTTTTCTACAGGCATAGAGAAGTTACCATCGATATCGGCAGTAACACCTTGTGACGTACCCTTAATTTGCACAATAGCAAAAGGCACGCCCAATCCATCTTTGTCTTTTACAGTACCACGAATCGTGTATTGTCCCTGCGTTGCGTTCTTCATCTTGAAGACATCAATCACCTTACCATTAACATTGTAAATGAAAGATGAGTGAGACAATAGGTTTTCCACAGCACTCAGTTCGTCTACATCCTCAAACGAGATAGTAAGAAGCAACGTGTCGTTCTTAACATCATCGGAGTAATTAATCTTGTAGTCTCCCTTTGTAGAAATGAAATCCAAAATCTGAGCAACACTCTTATCTTTAAACGAAATCGAGAACTTCTTTGCTGGCGCCTGTGCAAAAGCAGGAGAACTCCACGACATCATCAAGATAAAAGCTGTCAGAAACACCAAAGAAGGTAAACTTCTTAAAGTTCTAAACATGCGTTGATGATACTTCATTGATTAGTCTTTGATTATTATTATTTTTGATATTAACTTATTAAAAGAATTAGACTCTTTCGCAAATGCAGATTCAACGTTTTTACATAAAAAAGGTATTAATATTGATTACGCTGCAAATGTACATAAAAAACTTGAATATCAAAGTCAATTAAATATAAAAAAAACAAAAGGGCTATAGTTATAATTATGAGCTTTGCCATTCGTTTATTCTCTTCACTTAGAGGAGTATTGACACAAAGTTAATTAAACGAGCATTACCCTTTCTAATTAAAGCCCTTTCTATTAAAAACTATACTGGAATCCTATTGAAGCAAACTCTTTCAATTGCCAAAAGGCATGACGGTCATCACGACGTACTCCATCATCAAAACGAGGATAGATGAAAACACGGCTTGAGATATAACGATTGAATCGGAAAGTAAATGTATTTTCCCATTCCAACTCTGTTCGTTTATATGTAGAATAGCCATAGAGTCGTGTCTTCCAACTCAGGAACTCCATCAACTTCCACTCCAAATCAACTGTAAACTCAGAACCGAAGTCATGCAAAAAATGACGACCATCTTTGATACCCAAACGACGAGTCAGCTCTAACATACGGGTGTACTTCATGTTATAAGCCAATGGGGCCAAATGAAAGTTACCCTTCAAACGATGATTCATCCAGTCTACCGAGTAATCCATACCGATAGAGAGGTTCAGGTTTAATGGAGCAGCAAAAGCCGAATATATCTTTGGATCATTTGAGCGATAAGAATGACTAAACTGCGTATTACCAACGAACTGCACCGTATAGTACCAACGTTTTGTTGCTTGCAAACCAAGTTTAGAAGTAAGACGAATCAAATCCTCTGTGCTATTAAAACTATGCAAAGAGTCTGAACGGCTACTCTGCATACCATATTTCAACTCCAAACGGTTTTCCCACTTCACCTTCTGTTTATTATTATAATTGGCTTGCATCACCAATGAAGCCAAGGCAGAGTAGTTGCTTTCACCACCTTTATACCAGTTCCCTGAAACGTAATTCTGCAGGAACTGTAGGGCATAATCACCATTAAACGTCCAGAAATTAGGACGCTTTACCATGACTTCTACTGGTACAGTCATTGGTTCTGCAGGAAGTTCTGTCACTTTCTCAACCAATGTTGCATCATGATGTATTGGTGTTTTAATATCATCTAACTTAGTCTGCTGTTGCTGCACCATACGATCAGTCCCTATAACAAGGTCGGGACGTGTCAAATAAAGATGCATCAACTCTGAAAGAAAAGGATTTTCACTTCTATCACGTGTAAACAACCCTTCTGCCACATTACCATAATAGGTCAACGGCATAAATAATCGCATATCATTCTGACGGAGTCTCTGCTCACGTCGAGCCTTCGGATTTTTACGTGTAAATACGCTATCTTTCAGCGAGTTTAACGAATCAATATATGCATGTATCTTTTCAATTGACACTCGTTCATCGCTACGAACAGAGACAGGAGGATGCACTTGAGCAATAGTCCCCAAGCTCATTATTAGAAATAATGTGATTAAAAAGTTCCGTTTCATCATATTTAATATAATGTGCAAACTTACTGCATTTTTTTCAAATTTCAGTCCTATTTGCTAAAAATATTAATCATTACAAATAATTTATTCACATAAACAGTTCCTTTCCACCCCATTATGAAATGAAATATTGCCTACCTATAAAATCAATTATTAAAATACTTTCTGAATAATTGAAGAAAGAGTTACGAGCTATTTTAAAGATTTAATTTATAACCGACCGATACCTCAAATATACTATTACGAGATGATTCACCATCCTTATAAATATTAAATACTCCCACATGATATAGCGCCCCTAACACAACGTTGTCATATTCATAGCTAACACCAATAAGTATAGAAAGACCTATCTTGCGCATTCCTTTCTTTACATCAAAATCATATATAGCCTCTTGAAAATTAGACTTTTTACCATCTGTATCAACATCAAACGATTGATGCTCTTCATGGTTTGTAGCACTAACTAAGAAAGTAGGCTCTATACCAGCTTTAACAGAGAATCTTGGTAACAAACAGCTATGAACCAAAATAGGCATGCCAACATAATTCATTCGCATATAGCGATCATGAACAACATACCCCTTCGCCTCCTCATCTTTGAACTTGCAACCTGCTTGAACAAAAGAAAATCCAGCGGAAAGCCCAACAACATCAGAAGCTTGATACATCACGTCTGCTCCGCCAACAAAACCTAACAATCTATGTGGCTTTAGCTTCACCGCTTCTCCATCACCGATTTCATACAATCCAGACCCACCTAACAAAGAAGAAATTGACACTCCAACATGCGGTATCACCGACCATGTACATGGTTTATTCTGCGCTTTTGACATCAACACTGATACAGCTAACAATACTAAAAATGCTATTCGTTTCATAGGTCTCCTTACTTTTTGTTAAAGATTATGTATGCTAAACGCATTTTATATAATTTTATTGCGGAAATACACACTGTTTTTGAACATTTAAGGTGGGTTCCATTAATTAACTTTGTTATATAGCACATGTGGTGCTTAGCATCAGCACACATGGTGCTCACTATCAGCACATATGGTGCTTACTATCAGCACATATGGTGCACACCAACGGCACATTGGTTAAAGATGAACAAAGAGTCTATCGTCAATATCGTATTATATTGCAAGACGTGAACAACTAAGTTACATAAAAAGGTTTATCTGACATTAATATTTCCTTATTGCAGAATAGTTACGTTACAACTTTTATCTCTAAATAAAGCATAATTTCCTTTGTCATTATCTTATTTTGCAGTATCTTTGCAGCAACTTTGGTGTATTATACCTTATTAAAGAAATGGCAAAAAAAAGAAACAAAGCCCGCAGTCGTCATAGCCTGCAGGTTGTCACACTATGTATCAGTACAGCTATGGTGCTGATGCTGATTGGTATGGTTGTACTTACAGGCTTCACCAGTCGCAATCTTAGTTCTTATGTAAAGGAGAACCTGACTATCACTATGATTCTCCAACCCGATATGAATACGGAAGAGAGTTCTGCTCTCTGTCAGCGTATTCGCAACTTACATTATATCAACAGTCTGAACTTCATCAGTAAGGAGCAGGCATTAAAGGAAGGAACTCGCGAATTAGGTGCAAATCCAGCCGAGTTTGCTGGCGAGAATCCGTTTACAGGTGAGATAGAAGTACAGCTGAAAGCGAACTATGCCAACAATGATTCTATCCGCAATATTGTTCAGCAGTTGCGTACCTATCGTGGTGTCAGTGACATCACTTATCCACAGAGTCTGGTAGAAAGTGTAAACCAAACTTTGGGTAAGATTAGTTTGGTACTATTGGTTATAGCAGTCTTGCTTACCATCGTATCATTCTCTCTGATTAATAACACTATCCGTTTGAGTATCTATGCACGTCGCTTCTCAATTCACACAATGAAACTTGTTGGTGCTTCATGGAATTTCATCCGCGCACCATTCTTGCGCCGTGCAGTATTAGAAGGACTCGTTTCTGCCCTATTGGCTATTGCTGTCTTGGGTATCGGAATGTGTTTCCTCTATGATTATGAACCAGAAATTACGAAACTATTGTCATGGGAGGCATTGGTTATTACAGCAATCGTTATGTTAGCCTTTGGTGTAATAATAGCGACTTTCTGCTCATGGCTATCAGTAAACAAGTTCCTGCGTATGAAAGCAGGTGACTTATATAAGATATAAAGGAATGGTAAAAAGGGAAAAGATAAAAGAGTAAAAAAGCTTTTTAGATGGTATGAGTAGTATAGCCTTAACTCCCTCTAACTATTTGAACTCTCCAGTCTTTTCCTCTGAACTCCTCAAAAAAAACGACATGGACAAAAGAAATTTAGCTTTTGGTAAGACCAACTTCATTTTATTGGCTATAGGTGTAGCCGTTGTTATCCTCGGTTTTATCCTTATGAGTGGTGGATCATCTACAGAGACGGTGTTTGACTCCGACATCTTCAGTGCACGCCACATCACAATTGCACCTATTGTTACATTTATTGGTTTTATCTCTATCATCGGTGCGATTCTCTATCAGCCGAGAGAGACTAAAGAAGTGGAGGAATAATGACACTTCTACAAACCATTATTATATCTATCATCGAAGGACTAACAGAATTCCTTCCTGTATCATCTACTGGTCACATGATTATCACGCAGAATCTTCTGGGTGTACCACCGGGTGACGAGTTTGTACATGCATTTACTTTTATCATACAGTTTGGCGCTATCCTATCTGTTGTATGTTTGTATTGGAAACGTTTCTTCCAAATTGACCGCACACCTGTACCTACTGAAGAAAAGTGTACTTTCAAAAGGATTATTCACCCAGTACGATTCTACTGGTTACTTTTTGTTGGTGTCCTACCTGCTGTTGTTATTGGCTTAGCTGCTAAAAAGAGCGGACTGCTTGATTGGCTGCTTGACTCAGTTTGGGTTGTAGCAATAATGCTTGTTGTGGGTGGTGTATTCATGCTCTTTTGTGATAAAATATTCAATAAAGGACGAGAAGAGAATCTGGTAACAGAAAGGCGTGCTTTCAGCATTGGTCTGTTCCAGTGCTTATCCGTTATTCCCGGCACAAGTCGATCTATGGCAACCATCGTAGGAGGTATGGCTAATGGACTAACACGTAAGCGAGCTGCAGAGTTCTCTTTCTTCCTTGCAGTACCGACTATGGCTGGTGCAACGCTGCTTGACCTTATTGACTTATTAAAAGGTGACAGCACGTGGGCTTCTGCTCACAACCTGACAATGCTTGCTGTAGGTTGTGTGGTATCATTCCTCGTTGCTTTGTTAGCAATGAAATGGTTCGTTAACTTCCTCGCAAAGTATGGTTTTAAGTGGTTCGGTTGGTATCGTATTATCATTGGCATGATCATCATTGTGATGCTGCTCTGTGATATACCGCTGAATATGGTAGATTAATTAATATACTTATTGTCCTAATGAACTTCAAAGAAGGAGTAATCATCCCTATCGACAAACCCTACGGTATTACCAGCTTTAAGGCATTGGCACATGTACGCTACCTTTGTACACAGGCTAATGATGGAAAGGTGAAAATTGGTCATGCTGGTACATTAGACCCTTTGGCAACAGGAGTACTCATCCTTGCAACGGGTAAGATGACAAAACAGATTGAAACCTTGCAGACACATACAAAGGAATATA
>CAMUQM010000040.1 GCA_947095945.1 uncultured Prevotella sp. | reverse complement strand
TTAATCCGTTCAAATGGGGCGATGCCTTCACAGAGGGAAACAGCTGGCATTACACATGGAGCGTGTTCCACGATCCAGCCGGACTGGCACAGCTGATGGGAGGATACGACAAATTTAACGCAATGTTAGATAGTGTTTTCCAACTTCCTCCTGTCTTTGACGATAGTTATTACGGCTTCACAATCCACGAAATACGTGAGATGCAAATCATGAACATGGGTAATTATGCACATGGGAACCAGCCTATTCAGCACATGATTTACCTCTATGACTACAGCGGACAACCTTGGAAGGCTCAATATTGGATGCGTGAGGTGATGGACCGACTCTATACTGCGCAGCCCGATGGCTACTGTGGCGACGAGGATAATGGTCAGACCTCTGCTTGGTATGTATTCTCAGCGCTCGGATTCTATCCCGTTTGCCCTGCCAGCACACAATATATGATTGGTACACCTTATTTCAGCAAAGTCAAGGTAAGGCTTGAAAACGGTAAAACAATCACACTCCGTGCTGACAAGAGCGATACAAACAACCGATTTATCCAGCGTATGACAATGAATGGACAGCCTTATCAGCATCATTATCTTGAACATGAAGAACTCATGTCAGGCGCTGAAATTGACTTTACAATGGGTGACAAACCTGTAAAATAGAAAGTTATTATACGCTTTTAGCATCCAATTTGACGGAATTTGTTTCTTTATGAGCAAATCTGTTAAATTGGATATCATTCTATAATCCAATTCTATAAAATCACTTAAAACACGACATCCTTATCATTGCAATTAAAATTTGTTTATGTATATTTGCAACATATTAATCCAAAAATGAGTATATAACAATGAACAACAAAATTTCTTACTGCGCTTTGTGCGCAGGCTTAGTATTAGGCGGACTGTTTACATTTTCCAGTTCAAATGCTGCAAACAATGAAGTAAACGATAATAATAATAACATCGTAGCTGCTACACCTACCAACAACACACAAATTGTAGGTACATGGGAGTTGACAAACAAGGGCAGCTATGCTATTGTGCGCAATCCAAGAACACGTAAAGAATATAAGGTGGGCTTCACTATTGACAGATATGATGATTACAAGTTCCTTCCTGTTGACTTCAACACTGGAGAATATGTAAACCTTCGTACGCTCGTAGGTCATGATGATAACGACCTCGATGACGAATTACACCGTTTTGATTTCTACCGTGATGGTACGATGAGTGTTATCGAAAGAGAAGACAACGGTAGATGGAAGCGTGATGACGACCCAGCTACATATGGTTTCCGTCATGATGGTTTCTTTATGAAGATAGATGGTAAGATGCGCAAGCAACTTCAAATTAGATTCTTGAACAACAATGAATTTGAACTAACTCAAACCAAATTTAATGACAGTGACTTACGAAGAGTAGTCGTTAAGAAGGTGATGAGATATGTTCGCGTTACAAGAAAGTAAGACATACCATAATCCAAACAGATAACATTTACCCCAATTAACAGTAGCTATAGATTACGTAAAGTTCTGTTAATTGGGGCTTTATTTTTAGATATTATAGATAAAATCATTTAAATATAAACTACAACTATTCACTTTTTAATCACTTTTTCATATCTTTGTTACATATAAATTAAGGTGGGTTCAGCGAATGAAAAAGAAGCACTAAATCGTCACTTTCATACCGACAAAAAATATTTGGAGAATTATTTTCATGAACAAAAATATTTCTTCTCATGAAAAAAAACAATTATTTTCATGAAAAAAAATATTTATTTTCACGAAAAGAAATCATAGAATAAGATATAACCATTTGAAAGACTGGTCTTGTGACGTAAAAAAAGATGACGAAAGAATGTACTAAAAACGTAATTTGAAATTCAAAACCCTTATGTTTTACTAATAAAAAAAACAAATTATGAAAAGATTGTTTAACTTAGAATCTGCCTTATGGGCTGGTTTAATGTTATTCGGAGTGGTAGCCTTTACAGGTTGTAGTAAAAATGATGACAATAACGACAACGGCAAGAACAAAGGTGGTTTCCATGTAGATGAGAAATTATCAGAACTTCATATGCCAGTAGGAGAATGGGCTGCAACTACTAATGGTAGTTATGCTATTGTTAGAAATCCTGACACAAAAAAAACATATAAAGTGAAATTCCGTGTGAATACAAAGGATGGAAGATGGATTCCTATTGATTCCAATACTGGCAAAGACTTTAATCTGTTGCAAAACCTAAACTACAATGCAACTGATTTAGGGGATAAGGAGCATCACTTTTACATCTTGGACCGTTCTAATATAATGCTATTAAAGAAGGATGCTGAAGGTGATTGGATTTTAGATTCTAAAGGTGAATATACCTATACATTAGAAGGTATGCTAACTTTAAACTTTGGAAATGTGACTCGTAAAATTGAAGTAATGAGAAACGATGGCTACACTTTGGAGTTCAAAGAAACAGACTTCAACACTTTCCCTCTCAAAGGCGTTGTTTTAGAGAAGTATATTTTCTATAAGCCAGTAAAAAATTAATGTAAAAGATAAAGATTAAAGAGGAGCATATTTAAATATGTTCCTCTTCTTTTTATTGATAAATCCTATATACTTTTCACCCTTTAGGTCTTTGTAGTTTAAACTTAGTCTCACATAAATCTATTCTTTTGTACTATCTGTGAGAGATTAGTTTCACGTTTCTTGCGAGCAAGTGGATAATTAAATAAGTTACTTGTGACAAAAGATACAACTTGTTTACCCATCTACTTATAAACTAAAAAATATGATTCAAAAAGCCCCTAAATACAGCTTTTTTATGTAAGTTTGTACTCTGTTTTAAAACTGAGTAAAAACAACATAACACAAACATCAAAATATGAAACGCAAAACATGGCGTAAATATCATAAATGGATAGGAATTATCATTACCTTCTTCTTGGTAATGTTCTGCCTATCAGGGATTATCCTCAACCATCGACAAACCTTTGCAGATATCAACGTGAGCCGTGCCTTATTGCCAAGTCACTATTCTTTTGAACAATGGAACAATGGCTTGCTACGAGGAACACTACGCTATAATGATGCTGAAAACCATAATAAAGTCCTCATCTATGGTGCTGCGGGCGTCATTCAAGCGGACACAACCGCAACCAAATTCACGGAATACAATCAAGGACTGCCTGCGGGTGCAGACTATCGCCAGATACGTGGAATGGTTAAAACAACGCAAAATGAGATCTTTGCTGTTAGCATCATGGGACTGTATAAACTGGAAAAGAACTCATTTTGGCAAATGATTAATCTCCCCCTCCAAGAGGATGACGAACTACTGACAGATATCACTACGCATGGTGACACGCTCATCGTTCTTTCTCGTTCTCACCTCTATTATGCTAAAGCACCTTACAAAACGTTTACTTGTCTTACATTACAGTCGCCTGACGGCTATGAAGGCAAGGTGTCGCTCTTCCGTCAAGTATGGCTTCTGCACAGTGGCGCATTATTTGGCACTATCGGAAAAATCATTATCGATGGAATAGGTATTATCCTCATCATACTTTGCGTAACAGGTATATGGTTTTGGCTACGTCGAAAAACCGTTTCTATGCTTGTATGGCATACGAAAATCGGCATTTATACATTTGCCTTGACACTTTTCATTGCCATCACTGGCTGGGCATTACGTCCACCCCTTATGATTCCACTTGCCAAAACCAGCACGAAACCATTGGCGGGAACAACCTTAGACAATGATAACGCTTGGAACGACAAACTAAGAATGATACGCTATGATGAACTGAAGCACGACTGGATTATCTCAACCTCTGAAGGATTTTTCTCTTTACAATCCCTCTCTGGTAAACCTTCTATCGTGACTTCTGCCCCTCCTGTCAGCATCATGGGGCAAACAGTTTGGCAACGTTCAAAGAACAACACATGGCTTATTGGTTCCTTTGATGGTCTATTCTACTGGAACAGAACCAATGGTTCTATTATCCCTTATAACGACTCGATGAAATCTACCCCTCGTATACCGGGTACTGCACCTGACGAGCAAATGATTTCAGGCTATAGCTCAGACTTCACAAATAAGGAATGTCTTGTAAGCTACTTCAAAGGTTCGCCCTTTGCAAAGCAACCCGAAACGTTAAAGAATAAGCCTCTCTCTCTCTGGAACTTTGCGTTAGAGGTCCACACTGGCCGAATCTATGCAGGCGCCTTAGGCTCCTTCCTCTTCATCTTCGTCGTAGGCCTCCTCACCCTCTTCGTCCTCGTGTCTGGGAAGAAAGTGTAAATGTATAACAACGATAGAAATCCTATAAAAGCATTGTTGCATTATCACGTACAACTGGCAGCCGACTGATTACCAGTATTCGTGGGTTGTGAATTGCTTCAAAATGTGTATCTTTGCATTATCACGTACGACAATTCAATATCTGGGACCTCTGCAAAACCACCCCAACAATTTGCTCACCTCAAAATATTTCGTACCTTTATAGTATGAAACAGCAACTCTCCTCTCCCAGCTTTGCCGACCTATTAGTCGGTCAGTGTAAGGTTAAGCAGACCTTTATGATATAGTACTGAATGGATAGTTTTGTAGAGGTCTCATCTTATATGTTAACCAAATGCAAGCTTCTTATTGTTTGAAAAGAGCTTATACTACAATAAGGTGCTTATATCTTGACCCAAGACTCTGGTAAGGTAAAGTGACAATCTTCCATATTTAGCCATTTCTTTGGAGCAACAACAACCTTATCACAATTCTGATTGAGCCATGCACCCCACCATGAGAAAGAAGAATTAGCAATGATGTTATGTGCACAACAAGACGTCAACTGCATATCACGATAGCTTTCTGCACCTGTGTTCCAAGTGACATAAACCACTGATGCATTAATATATTGCTCAAGATGCTCACGACACCATTCTATATCGTTACTAAAAACACAAAAGAGAGAAGGTGTAACATAAGAACACATCTTTTCAATAGCAGTACGATAATAATCGAGATCGCAGATGCCTTGATAAAGATTATTGCCAATATAGTCGCCTCGCCTTACATGTAAAGCAACGCTGTTAGCATCTAATTTCTCTAATAAAGACAAGTTCTCTGAACAATTAAAAGATGGGAAAGTAAAGGCTTTCAACACCTTCTCCCGACAAGTAGCAAAGTATCTTTCATCCTGCCAATAGCCATCGAAGTATCTGTTTCCTTCTTGCCTCAACACCGACTCATCAAAACGAAGGGAAGAGCTTTCCAAACACATTCCCTTACGACGTGGTAGAAGACGCTTGCCAATACGCCATAAGAGATAATTAGGATAGTAATAAGCAACCCGCATAATATCTGAAGCAGAAGCCTTTTCACCTTTTATTGAGAAGATTTTTTTCAGTTCAAAACCATTATGCAAATGGTAGCCTTGAAAGCAAGAAAGGTCAAGCATCACTCGCTCCTCTGGGAACGTTTCCTGCAGAGAGAGGTATAGCGCATACTGAAACATCTGATTGCCCAAGCCACCTAATATCTTTACTATCTTCATTTGCGTATTACTTTCTTTATTATACCCTTTAAATCATTGAGCATAACTGCTTTATTAACAAACAAGCAACATCTTAACAGAAGATGATACTTATATTTTGAGTTGAGAACAGCAATGTCCTTCACCTCAGATTGCTTCACATCTATCTGGTTTGTAATCTTATCTTCGTGATCATTAAAAGAGTTAATATGAAGATAGTCTAAGAACTTTCTCCGCTTACCTTTCAGTAGACGATAATACCAATCGACATCAACCAGCCAGTTAAGTCTATTGTCGAATTCGATTAGATGCTCCCGTTTAAATGCCACACAAGAGCAAGGACCAATGACATTACAAAGGAATAGAAGAGAAGGACTGGCTATAAAGAATTTCATTACTGCTTGTGAAAAGACATTAGGCTTTAATACGCCAGCATTAAAGACCTTTACTCGAGTCACAAGTACGTCATTTTCCTTTTGAAATTGCTCATTTAGAGAAGTTAGACAATTCTCTTCTTCGAAGGCTTCATCATGATGTACTACAACAACATATCTACCATTTGCCAATTGTAATCCATGATTCCAATTGTTTACCGCACCAGCAGAGGGTATGTGATGCCGATAAGTTAGGATTGGATTATTAAGCGAAGACACGTAATCCTCTATAGACGAATCATTGGAATCATCTACTACAACAATCTCATAGTCCTTAAAGTCTTGCTTACAGACAGAACTGTACGCACTCTTGAAAAGGTCGAGATTATTATACGTCGGCAGTACTATCGTGAATGTCTTCATCCAATTGTTTTTTACAAGCTGTTTGATTTATCAGATACCAGCTCAATAATAATAACGCAAAGGTATAAGTATTATCAAAGCTTCCACCCCAGAAAAGGTCCAATGTAAGACCGAGGAACAAGCCCAGCTCTACAGAATATTGTTTGTATGACTTATATCTTAATAAGGTCTTGACAATACTTACGAGGAAAAACAGCAGAACAATAACACCAAAGCTATAACCTATCGTCAGAATACAAGACTCTGTTACGCCATTGGCTATCAAGTGAGAAGGAGTGCTGAAGTCCTGATATTCATCAAGATGTATATTGAAGAAGCCGTGTCCTATCCATGGGTCCTTAGCAATTTCCTTTACGAAATGGAACCATATAAACGCTCGATAGAAGTTGCTAAGATTGGAGAACATCGTGACAAGTGTTGCCATAAACACAATGATAATACTTGACACATACATTCCAGTCATCATTATCTTGCTCCTATACAAGCGAAGGTAATACATCGTTGCTACAACCACTCCAATAATAAGATAGCGATAAGAACCAGAAAGGATAAGGTTACCAACCATTGAGGCAAGACCGATGTAGAAGACAAGTTTATTCACCTTCTTCTGGTTTAGCATATAGCAAGCACTCACAAAGGTGATACTTCCTGAATATAAAGCATTACCCTTAAACCCAGGAAAACGCGCAAGTGCTTCTCCGGGGCGTACAGGCGGCAGTTCTGTCCAAGGTACATTCACACCTATAAGGAACAAGAGATTCGTTCCAAAGTCAAGGATAAAGATGATAAAAACGAAGGTGCGCAACGCTTCCAAGCACATCCTCTTATCTTTAACACCTAAGAGAAGAATACAAAGGAAGTAGAATTGTCCCCAATAAGCTATGTTCCAAGGTTTTAAACCATCGCATAATGCGAAATAAACTCCGACTCCTAAGGATAGACAGATAAATAAAAAGAATATTGGGGTATATCTCAGACTTCTAAGAAAGGTGGTTGGTGAGAAGATCATCAACAACGAAAGGGCAAACAATCCCATAGGGACAATGCCCGTACCCAGTATCTGTGTAAGGAAAAGACAGAATGCAAACAAGACATAACGAACCTTCTCTGACATCACTTTACCTCCTTCCTAACAACAATGATGGTGTACACCAAAAACATAAAGAAGGACACTACATAAGAGACTAATACCGCCATTGACAGACCATTAGCCCCATCTCCTCTCATACAAAAATAATAAGAGCATCCAACCATCAGTAAAGCCCAAACTATATTGATAGCAAAGCATTGCCACATCTTACCAAGACTATACACTGCCATCTCAAGAACATTAGCCAATGCAGAGAATATTGTTGATATAGCAAGTATCTGCACGGGTACAGAATTGTCATAAGTAGCACCGTATAGTCGCATAATAAAACCGCCGAAGAGCATTACACCGATAGATAATAACAAAGCCGTAATGCCTACAATGAGCATATTATACTTCAAAGTAGATACGAAAGAAGTCTTTTCCTTATTCAAACTCGATAGGATGGGGAGAACTATCTGACTAAAAGCTGTGGGAATGAACAGAATAATAACCTTCCACTGGTCAGCCGCCTCAAAGACAGCAAGCTCTTGAAAACCCTCTGAACACACAAGTATTGAGCGTATTAGCCAGAATGAAGGGGTAATAAGTAATGCCGACAAAGCGGCTGGCAGGCTGTAAGTATATAAGATAGAGAAATCCTTTAGATGGAGTTTCTTGATACTTAACTTCTTTATTTGAATTGCTGAAAAATTCTTATTGAAAGACAAATGATTCATTACAAAAATCAAGATGAATCCCATTCCAAAGCCAAGAACAGCTCCATTAACGCCAAAATAATAAGCTCCAAGTATTGTCAAGACAGACTCTAAGATACTTCCTAACAATGTGTTGATAGCTATTGCCTTGAAGTTCTCAAAGCCCATCAATGCTCCATTCTGTACGCCATTGATAATAGAAAAGAACAATAACACCACACCTACACGTACTGGCAAGACTATACTTGGATGGTGAAGGATGTTATTCGCAATGAATGGTGCGCCTAACAATATCAGGATTGCCGTTATCACCGCCATTAAAAGACCGAAGAAGTTTGTCGCAGCATACACAGCAGGAATCTTATCTGCCTGCTTCTCCCGATATTCAGCAATATACTTGGTTGATGTAACACCCAAACCAGCAGAGCCAAGAACAATAAACATATTAATCGTAGAGCGCACCATAGAGAACTCTCCGTATGCTTCTTTCTGCAAGATATGGGCACAGATGATACCTACGACTAAGGTAAGGAACTTCTCCAAAGCCGTTCCTGTGAACGACCATACCAGTCCTTGCCCCATTCTTCGTGATATAGAAGATGAGTTTATACGAGTTATTATATCCTTAACTGTTATCATTAACTACTCGCCCTTTGCTCCACCAAACAACAATGAGAAGTTACAAATAACGAATGTAACCATCAGGCTTAGGAAAACAACAATAAAGACAAATGCCATTCGCTTTGGTCCAGCAGGCTTAACAGGTACAGATGCGCTCTGAACTGTTGTAAAAGAAAGAGTATGCTCCTGCAACTTTGCTTGTGCATTTTGCAGCTGAGTACTCAACGCACTATAAGCATTAAACTTCAATTGCATATCATTCTCCAAGTCATCACGCTGTGATTGAAGTTCCTGCAAGATAACATCTTGGTTCGCATCAGAGAAGGTTGCATACTTCTGACGTCGTTCTCATACTTTGTCTTTGCCTCCGCTACCAACTTTGTATAATACTTCACGTCATTCTTCATCTTATTTGTTTTATAGTTGGTGATGAAGTTTTGCAATTTAGCTCGCACCGAATCAGCTATCGTAGCACTAATCAATGGGGCCTGATCTTCCACAGAAATAGTTATCAAACCCGTCTTAATATCAATATCACAAGCAATACTATTCTTTATTTGTGTGAATATTTCGTCTTGCTTTTTATTAAGCATAAACGGGTTAATAGTGTCTGTTTTATTCGTAAGACTATCCTTTTCGCCAAACTTCTTCCCAACCCATCCGATTACTTTTGCATAAGGCGACTCCTTCTGATAATTATAAAGATAGTCATAGTAACTGGTCTTTATCGAACCATCTTTTGTCGTTACAGAAATCTGTAGCAGACTCTTAATAAAACTCATTAGACTTCATCAAGTCTGGATAAAGGCTTGGCTGCAAGGCATTACCAGAAGCAACATCACCAAGATCCACACCAAAGGAAGACGCAATAGAACTCAACTTACCACCTCCCTCAGTATTATCCATTTCAGGAGCGAGGGATATGTCGCACTTATAATAGCGAGGAACAGGCAGAATCACTAAGATTGAACCTACCAAAGCAACGACAAAAACGATAACGTATCGTATCAAATCGCGCTTAAGTTTTTTAAGAAAGGAAACTACTGCAACATTCTCTTTCTTTTTGTCTTCCATTGAAACTATATTTTATTCAGTATTTATCGTTAATAATTAACTGCGATATAAGAATAGAAACGCAAAGTTAACTGTTTTATTGTATTATCTCTATGTAGATTAAACGGATATTGCTAAGCTTGATAAATAGCGTATCCTATGTTTTCCTTATCAGATTATACAACCGCTGACGAATAGGCAAAGGCATAACACGAGTGGTAAATCGGATAACAACACTTTGACAAAATATATTGAAAGGGATGAAGCCCATCTTCAGCATTTTGACCAAGATGCGCACCTCATCACAAGCATATTTCCAGCCACCTCGCCTTGCCACAGTCTCCTCCGAATAAAGGAACCACAACAAAGACTCCTGAATATTATGAAACTTACTTCCATTTTTGAGCATTCGCAACCAAAGGAAATAGTCTTCAGGGAAGTATTCTGTGAGATAACCACCCACTGCCATCACTGCTGCTTTTCTATACATCACCGTCGGATGATTTGCTGGACATCTATACTGAGCGTATTTCCTTATCTCATCATAGTGTTCAGGGACTTTTCTTATAGACTTTACCAGCATCTTATCCTCCATAAACTCATCTACCCAAGAGCCTATCACATCATAATCCTCATGCGCTTTCAGCCAGTTATACTCAACCTCCAATCTATTAGGTTTACAAATATCATCGGCATCCATACGGGCTACAATGTCATATTTACAAAGCTGCAAGCCATCATTTAGGTCTTACCCAATCCTCTGTTCTCTGGGTATGACACCACCTTCAACGACGGATAACGTGAAGCAAAAGACTCAACAACCTCATACAACGAATCCGTCAACGGTCCATCCTCTAACAAAACGACCTCAGCAGCCTCCACAGTCTGAGAAAAGATACTCTCTAAACTTTCGCGAAGGAAAGCAGGATTATCATTCTTGTAAACAGCCATTAATACTGATATGTCAATTCGTTCCATACGTCGATGCTAAAGGATTATTTAAAAAAAATACTTAAAAGAACCGCCCCATGCCCAAGACATACAACGACTCAATTAATATTCTTTAGCTACAAATTTACAAAAAGAAAATAACAAATAACTATTCAACGTAAGAAGATTTCGCAAAAACAAGTATTAGCAGAGATTTATTATACTTTTTCTCACACCCAAATACAATATTATTACAATTATTGAGTTTTATTAAGCACAAGAATACAAGCAAAATGTCGACATATACTTTAATAAGTCTTTTTGCATTTACCATGAGTGCTGTTTGTGGATTCATTATGATTCCACAAATCCTCTCATTCTGCAAGAAGAGAAAACTATATGATACACCAGATGCCCGGAAAGTACACAAGAACGCTATTCCTCGCTTAGGTGGCGTATCTTTCATGCCCAGCATGCTGATTGCTACCATCGTAGCCCTATTGGCGTGGGTATATACAAGCAAAGGCAGCAAGATTGGTGTCAGTCCATGGAGCATCTTCTTTGGTGTGGGTATCACTATTATCTATATAACTGGCGTTATTGACGACATCTTCGGGGTAAGAGCGAGAGTAAAACTTCTCATGCAGATTATAGTTGCCAGCTTGCTACCGATGTCCTATCTTTACATCAACAATCTCTATGGTTTCTTAGGCATCTATGAGATTCCATCAATTGTTGGAATGGTGTTAACCATTGGTGTACTGGTATTTATAATGAATGCCATCAACTTAATTGATGGTATTGACGGACTATCTGCCAGCCTTTCCCTCATTGCTTTATGCGGTCTTTTCTATATCTTCCAACGTGAACAGATATGGGTCTACTGCATCCTTATTGCAGGATTGATGGGGGTATTGATTCCTTTCCTTTATCATAACATCTGGGGAAAAGAAGAAAAGAACCAAAAGATATTCATGGGAGACTCTGGTAGTCTGACACTTGGCTATATCTTGGGAGTGCTATTGATTAAGTTCTGTATGTACAATCCAAATGTCATGCCTTATCAGAAAGGAGCAACCCTTCTCTCTGTGACCTTACTTCTCGTGCCTACTTTTGATGTATTCAGAGTCATCATCGTACGACTCTTACACCATAAACCTCTTTTCAGAGCAGATAAGAACCATATCCATCACAAGCTGATGCGTGCAGGATTGACACAGCATCAGGCATTGATAAGTGTCATAGCTTTGTCAATTATATTTATCATCATCAACCTTTCACTTTTCAATCAGCTTGTTGTGACATGGATTATTGCAATAGATATTATCATCTATACTACCTTCCACTATACACTCGACATCTTTATAAGAAGAAAGGGCGGACTCCCATTTACCGAATAAAGGGAAGGTAAAAAGGTAAGAAACTAAAAAGCAAAGAAGCGTTATTAATATATACACAAAAGGCAGGCTTATCCCTGCCTTTTGTTATTTCGTTGCCATAAAAGCTAAAAGTAATCTCTTAAACAATTACTATCCGCCTGCTTAGCTCTACCCCAGCATCACTTTATAATGATCTTACGGTCCGCACCAATGGTGCTAAGCCTCCGCACATCATGTGTTAAGCATCAACACATTGCTTAAAGAGGGACAAAGCCTGTCATAAATATAAAGATAAGAATCGTAAGATACTAATGAGTCACATGATATCAACAATGTTCAATCGGCGACTACCATTTAGAATTTATCAAAGTAGAGCCTTACACTGCCATCATTCAATATCATCTTTCGACGATCTAACTTTTCAATACGGAACACAGGGGTAAGACTTTTAATACCATAGAGTCCCAATGTTGGCTCATAAGCAGTTAGTGGTCGGTCGCCATTTTCACGATCAAACTGATAGGGAGAGGTCAGAGTCAACTGCTCATTATCAATACGGAAGCGATAGAGATAGCTATAATGCTGTCCCGTCTTATCCTCCATCTGTAAAAGTTTTGCCTGAAAAGACCAGAAAATAACCTGATTACTCAGGTCTTCACTCGCAACCGTTGTCATCGCTTCTATCTTCACAAGATGCCACATTCCCTCCATTTTGCCTGCATCGTTATCCGTCTCCAACGAACAAGAGGAGAAGAGGAGTGCCAGCAACGGCAAGACAAAGGATAATATCTTTATTCGTTTCATTTTATACTTCTTGCTATATTCGTAATCAAGAGGCTATTTCTTTCCTAACAAGCCTCGTTTCGTAATTGTCAACTGCATACCATAGTTGTTGCCACCGAGTACTGAACCAAAGTCGGCTCCGA
>CAMUQM010000039.1 GCA_947095945.1 uncultured Prevotella sp. | reverse complement strand
TTGGTTTGGTTCTTCAAGAATACTTCCCACACGCTGTGCAATGTAGAAGTCGGCAATCCCTTTCTCCTTGGCATTGTGGCGTATGTAATAGGTCATACCATTCTTCAACTTACCTATGCGGAAGCTGTTGTCGGTAGTGACCTTCTGCGCCATAACACCTGTCACGAGGAGCAGGAGTACAAGCGCATTGATGATTCTTTTGTTCATTAACATAATATGTGATTGATTCCTTTTATAATTCTTTTATGTCTGTCTGGTAATTACTCTGGGTTGGCTGTCGTCTTACTAAGGCTTACTTGCTTTGGTCTTAATAGCATATTGCGCTCTTTTAAGTGCTCCGCACGAGTGGTGCGGATACTTAACACCACTCGTGCGAACGCTTAGCACCATTCGTGCGGACCAATAGTAAGACTGTTAGAACGTACAACCAATAGTCAGTCTACCCGTTGAATAGTTCCTACCTACAAGGTAAGCGTTGCCGTCATTGGTGTGACGATGGGTAAAGTCAAAGGCAGTGTACGTCTTCATCTTTGTCCCCGGAAGTACAAAGGAATATTTAACTCCAAGATGGAGGGAGTATTGTGGGTCTGTAAGATACTTATACTCGCGATACATCAGTACGTCCATCGTAGGGAAACCATTCTGCTTATCAGAAGGTTGCGCTAATGTTCCGTCTTTGAAAGCATCACCCTTTCCCTTCTTATAGGCAAAGCCAGCTTGTAGTGAAAGTACTCCCTTTCGGAAAAGGAGGTTACGTGTAAGACTTGTATAAGCCTCTGTTGTGTGGATGTCCTGACGTCGGAAGTAAGGGTAGCTGTAGCCTGTCTGCTTACGATGAGAGAAGTTAGCGCCCGCTTCTATTGTCCAGAGAGGTAATTCGTTTGTCACTCCATAATAGCCAGTATAGCCAAGATGCACATCGTTCCACGCCTTATTGGCACTCTTCACAGGGTCAAGATACTGATAGAAGTAGGCTCCCTGTTCATTCTTGTTAGAACGATAAGCATTCATCTCGTTGACAAGATTCTCACTTGAAAAGCTGAAATCAAGATGATGTACCTGCTTGTCGAGTGTCAAAGATAGGCGTGAATGATAGTCATAGATGTTGCTATGATGATTGGAGTGAACTATCGTATAGGGTGACTTCCTACCGTAATAACCTTTGCGATATGTACCGCCAAAGTTGTTAAACCATGAGAGATTAGGTAGGATGTCCCAGCTAAATTGTAGCCCAAAACCATGGTATTCATTGAGCATCGGTTGCTCTCTGCTGCTGTCGGTAAAGCCTGAACTGCTAAACTGTTCGGTCTTGCCAATCCACGGACCATAGTTGATATAAGACGAAAACTCTTGTGCATTTGAAGCGTAAGTACTGAAAACTACACTCTCTGTGTTGCGCCGATAAGTATAGTTAAGACCGAGACTAACAGACTGTAGTGGTACATATACGCCTGTTGTGAGGGCTAAGTTCATCAGCTTTGTCTTGTGTCTTAAGTCCTTATACTTGGCAGCGTTGGCAGCGGTGAAGTCTACTTTGGCTCCAAGGGCAATCCCTTTGTATAGCTCCCAAGACAATGCTCCCATAAGATTATAGGTGTCACGATGTTTTGTGCCAGCATGGTTTAGCGAGTCTTCTACGATATCAAATGGTAGACGTTGGGTTTGTATGAATGCTGAACCAGTCATGTTGCGCCCAGAGAAGTTGTCATAACGCATACTCCCCGATAGGACAATCCTGTCCGTCAAACGATAGAATGAAGACACGTTGGCACCTGCCTGCACGGTATGTGGTGACTCGTCATAGTTGATAAAGCCACCCTTGCCATATTGTACATATGCTTCAGCAAAAGAAATGTTCTTTGTCTTAAATCGTCCTAAGGCTGCAGCATTGTCATTAGTCAGCCATGCATCGCTGTTGGCAACGAAGCTAAAATCACGATGGAGCAGACTATCCTTAGCCTGCTCCTGTGCGTTGAGGCTGGTAGAGAGGGATGCTCCAGCCAGTATAAGTGTCATGAACCTATATCTCATCTTACAGGTTATGTTCTTTTACCTTCTGTATTATTAGTCTCTAAGTGAGAACTGTTTGCGCTCGTGGAAGTCAGCAGTAGAGTTGTTAGTGTCCATGTAGACAATCTTTGCTCCACTCTTCATAGATGCTTCAGCGTCGATACCACTTGGGTCAGTGCCATACTGAGTGCTATAAACCAACTTAGCTGTATTGCCTTCAATCTTCTTAGTTGCTTCAGCATCCACATTGCGGTATACACTGTGACCAAGTTTGATAGTCTGCTTTACATAACCAGCATCCACGTCAGAGCCGAAACGCTTCTTGCTCTTACTCTCGTTAATATCCTGATAAACCTCAACACCATCAAGAATCCAGTCTGTAGGAACCTTCAATACAGCAAAAACTTTTGTCTGTGGTTTGCCCGGTGCATAAACGATATTGCTTGCATCGTTTGCAAAAGCAGCAGGTGTTGTACCCTTTGTTTGGAAGATAAAGAAACATGGAGAAGATACACTAAGTGGCCAAGCATTGGCTTGCCCAAACTCTACGGCTTTAAGATAATGGCTTGCTGGGATGACATCAGCTGGTGTAGGATAATAATATGTATTATTGAAACCAGACTCTGGATCGTACATTGTGTAATAATCCTTGTTGGCATAGTTGATGCTCTTTGAATAGGTCTTGGTGTTATCTATTGCTCCCATACAGTTAATAACAACCTGTGAGTAAGGTTCAATCACCAATGAATTTTGGAAGTACCATATACCACAAGCAGCTGGAACCCATCCCTGTGATACGTAAGATGGCTCTGTCGCACTTGCACTATACCATACATTTGCAGCATGTGCATTATATGGATCTAATATACCAATAGCCAAGTTGCTGATTACCGCTGTCTTACCACCATTGTTGTAGAGGATAAAACCCTTGTCAGATTGGAAGAAATTCTTGGGGTCTTTATCGTCTGGTACACCTGTTGTGTACAGTTCCTTAATGATAACTTGGTCAGCATTCTGATCAGGTAGTTGGAAAGTAACGTTCTTTACATCTGAAGCCTTAATAACTTGGACAGTACCATCGTTATGTGTCACAACCATATTCCATGTTTGTGCATTGGTGTTGCTGATAAAAGCAAATACAGCAACAAGGAGAAGTAATATTTTCTTCATATCTTTTTCTATTTAATTTCTAATGTTATTCTTACTTATTCATAAACTTAAAGCTCTTAGTTGGTGTACGGAGGATGTAGACACCCTTAGGTAAAGACGAGAAATCAAGGGTAACTCGTCCTTCACCATCTGCTGTTACAGAGCTGATTTGAGTACCATTAAGATTGTAAATGACAACCCTTGCACCTGCTTTCAACCCACTTACCTCAGCATTATTGAATGAGAAACTTGGAGTTGTTGTCTCACCTTTGGGGTCATTTGCAGGAACGCTACTGATGCTTGTTGTAACTTTCTTCTCAGTGAAATGGTAGTCCTGCACTCCTGTTAGTGCTGTTGATAACTTCTTACCTTCACAAGTAATAACAAGGTCGTTACCCTCTATTGTTACAACAGGGTATGAATCCAAAGCAAACTCGATCTTTGTACCATTCGTTTCGGTCAAGACAAGGTAGGTGATTATCTTCTCTTGTACTGTCTGTGCAAAGCCACTAAGGGGTATGAACGACAGTGTCAAAGCGATAAGCCCTATAAAACTTATTTTCTTCATAAACATTGTTTTTAATTTATACTATCTTTATTTTTCTTTTAATTCACAATACGTTTCTTCGACATTACTAATGGTAAGGTTATTACGCGAGGAGAGTCTACGGCAACGACCACCTGCGACTTGGCTCCATTGAAGAAGTAGCGATAGTCTGTGGTCTCCTTTCTTGCAGAGCTGCTGACCTTATACAAGCCAGAAGGAACGCTGAAGTGAGCGACTCCTTGTGTATCTGTGCTATCAACAAAGATACTTGCCACCGCATCTTGTAACTCCACGCGCAATCCTTCATACGAGCCATCATAAGTGCTTGGGAACTCTAACTTCACATCAAAGTTGACTACTTCAAGTCCTTCATCATAGTCAGCGCACGAAACCAACAGCGTTATCACGCATACTGCAAGTAAACAAAATATCTTTCTCATTATATCTTCAATCTTAATGATAGTCCATAATAGAAACTCGGAACATATCCACTACCAAAGAGACTCGTTTCAAGTCCTGTCTGAGAAGAGTGTACCTGAGCAAGTGTGTTGAAGAAGTTATTGGCATAGAACGATATAGATACGTGCTTACCTATTTCCTTTGTTACACTCAAATTAGCCGACCAGAAAGCACTGAGCTTATTTGGATTCAGTGTGTAAGGATAGTTTGTTCGCACAACCAACTGTGTCAGGTCGTTGTATAATCCTCTGTCATTCGTTGCTGCCCAACGTAGTTTTTCAGCAAAAGGAACCAATGTCTCTGGTGCATCCCATGTGCTATAATACTCTGGATAGACGATGACGGTCTGGTTCTTTGTCTTACCATTATATGGCTCACCAAAGTATTCATTGCCACTATTTACAACATATCCTCGGCTGCTGGTAGCTTTACTGTAAGTATAAAGTGAACTTTCCATACGCAAAGCAATGATGAGTCGAATCTTTGGTATATGTGTCGTCAATGTGACATTCACATCCACCTGCCCACTAACAGAGCCATTTGATGGTGAAGCATTGGCGGTATAGTTGGTTGAAGTAGCTGCACCACCACGATAATAACCAATATACTGATAGAGCTTTCCGTCTGATTGGCGTGTGTTCAAACCTACAGGAACATCCGCAAAAAGGGTTTCGTCCTGTGCCTTATAATGATAATACTTACCATCAACACGTACCTGTGTGCGGAGAGCCTTAATCTGTTTGAAATCTACTATCCATTCTAAGCCATAGCGACTCAATGGGTCAGCATTCACATATTTTGTATTGGTAACGTAGGTGTTGCGCTCGTCATAACCGAGTACAACTGGTTTTTTTGCACCGCTGGCATCACTTACTGTCACAATACCTGTCTGTGGATCAATCGAGAAGAGGCGATTTGGAGCATCAATACCACTTGTCTGAAGTTTAGCTGGTGATGTGTATTTATATGTGAAAGGTGAGTAAACATTCGTTGCCATGTAAGGATTGAATGTCTTACTATGGAAGAATGAAAGGTTGATGTCTGCTATCTTCGTTCTCATCTCCACGCCTAAATCCCACTGGTTGGCATATTGCCATTTCAAGTCAGCATTGTATCGTGCCTTTGAAGGGTGAGTGTAATAGGCATAATAAGAGCGATTATTAGCATCACTGGTAGATGAGAATGCCAACATGTCACGATAAGATGGAGAAGGGTAGAGTACTTGGAAACTTGGAAGTTTCACGCTCTTGCCCCATCCTGAATGTAAGCTAAGACTATTAACCCAACTCTCTTGGTCAAAGCGAAGCACATAACGCATATTCAGTCGTGGTGAAAGACTACTCACTGTACCATATGCTGAGCCTGAAATAGAGGTGATATCTTCACGTACACCTGCTGTCAGTTCAATATTCTGTTTGGCATTAACAGCCATTGAAAGCTTGTCTTCGGCATAAAGAGCCATATTGTTCAAAGCGGGAAGGGCATCAAAACGATATTCTCGCCATGTTGGTGCATAGCGCATATTCTCGTAGTATGTTCCCTTTCCTTTGTTCTTACTGCTGGTCCACTCTGCACCAACAAGTAGGCGATTGCGGAACTTTCCAAATGATTTGTTCCAATTGCCCTTTAGCTTCAAACTATAGGTGAATGGCTTTGAGTCGCCAAAGCCACGAAGATACCAATAACCCGTAGGACCAAGGATGATGTTGGCAGAAGGGTTCTTATCGTAGTCTTCAGCAATGTTATATCCTTCCGTCAAGGTGTGGATATAAGGTTGTGTAGAACTACTGCTTTCGTTGCTATAACTTTCTGAGCGTTTGTCAGCGTAGGTGAAGGCTGCTGTAAAATTAAGGTTGGTTATCCATGACTTGTTCAGCAACCAGTCAAGGCGCACATTACCACCCACATTATTGTCCTTAACCTTATAATAACTGTCCAAGTTGCGGTCTGGGTCAGCCTTTGAATTATAGCCTCCCACGCCTCCATTCAGCCCTATGTCTAAGGTCAGAGGCTGTGTCTTTTTCATAAAGACATTCATATAATGTAGTGACAGCACATTGCGCTGATAAGCTGTATAAGGCGATGCTGCATCCGAGAAAGAGCGTGCATGCTCAAGGGAGAAATTGATGAGTCCAGCATTCTTGCCCAAATCTAATCCTTTGTGAAGGGCTATTTGGCGGGTGTGCTGATTGATACTTCCTTCTAAGATAAAAGGTGAACTACCTCTGCGTGTCTTCACTTTTACTACGCCATTGGTGAGGTCGCCGTATTCAACAGAGGTAATACCGGGTACAACTTCCACGCTTTCAATGTTAGAAGCACTTACGCCACGCGTACTTACACCAGCCGTTTCGCCCATCGTGGCATTGTTGTTAAGTCGAACGCCATCAACTTCTATGGCTGTTCCAAACGACGCATTGCCTCGCTCTGATGAACCGCTACGCAAAGTAAGTTTGCTATCGTTCATCAAAGAAGGATTCACACTCTTACCTCCCGGCAAAAGCTGAGCAATGTCGCCCAAAGTCATTATCTGTTGATTGTCTAATGTCTTACGATCAATGGTGTAAGAGGTTGTTATCTCATCCTTCTTTCGATGCGCAACAACTTGTACTTCGTCGAGTTGAAGGTTGTCTTCGGCAAGGCGCACGTTGAGTGTGGCACCATCAGCATTAATGGTGACAACTATTGTTTGTTCTGCATAACCAAGACAAGAAATCATCGCTGTACACTTTCCTTTCGGTACGTTTTTTATAGTGAAACAACCTTTTTCGTCCGTAAAAGCGTATAAGCGATTTTCCTTCAATGTGACTGATGCATAAGCAATCGGCTTACGATCATCTTTGTCAACAACACAACCTGTAAGTGTCTGTGCAATTCCATTGATACTTAGTCCGCAAAATACAATAGACGCTATTATCCTATTTGTGAGACTCATCAGTGCAAAATTATAAGGAATTTAATAATTTTACAATACTCAAAAATAGGTATTTGTAGCCCTTTTTTGTTTATAGGAATTGAGTTTGTAGTATTACATAAGGTGCTTTTAATATATGGAGTGAAAAGGAGAAACCGTCACTACGTTACATATTATTAGTTATTCCGCTTTAAGAGTAGTAGGTTTTTGTAAGCTTATAAACCGCCCAAATGATTGGTGTTTATCATCCGCACCACACGTGCTTGCCGTTCGCACAATGTGTGCGGAGCCTCCGCACGATGACAGGATTTGACAAAAAGTTTTATAGTGACTTATGTTCAATAGAGAGTAAAGGAATATATTAAAAGAGCATATTATCAGCTTCTGTCGAAGTATGGAGTGATAAAACTGTTCTTTGATACTTTTCTACAGGAATGGTTCTGTGGTGTAAGAGTTTATCTCCTTTTTCATTTCTGAGTTTTTTCATAACAACGCAAATTATTCAATATTATATTTCCTGTCATTATTATCATCTTGTATGGTGTTCTAACTGATTGATTTATAGTAATGATATGCGAAATGTTAAATGTGACAGCAAAGTAAATTCAAAACTACTATAATAGTATACGTACATTATTATTTGACTTATAGGTCAAAGAAAAGTTAGTAGTTTATGAATATAAAAATCCCCCTTCTCCTTTGTGAGGGAAGAGGGGTATATATATTTGAATTAATTCTTTCTTCAGACGACTAAAGTACTTCCAGAACTTCCTGCATATCCTTGATATTCTTCATGCTCTCAACAATGAATTTAACATCTTTTCGATCGTGAACTTGCATCTCAATCGTTCCCTCAAAGATGCCATTGTCGCTGGAGATTGTTATCTTACGGATATTAACACCCAACTGGTCAGAGAGAACATCAGAGATGTCGTGCAGCATACCACTACGGTCAATACCACGAATCTCAATCGTTGCATCGAAGAACAAACGACGGTGCATATCCCACTTAGCATCTAAGATTCTACCACCATAGCTTGCCTTCAGTTTTGCAGCTACAGGACAAGCACGTTTATGAATCTCGATATGGTTTTTGTTGTCAATATATCCGAGAATGTCATCACCCGGAATAGCATGACAGCAATGTGGGAAGAGGTAGCGATGTATGTTTTCTTCGTTGATAAAGATAGGCTTCTTTTTGTTGAGTTCTTTGGTTACAACGATTAAGCCTTCGGTAGATTCTGTGTTCTTTGCTTCGATTGACTCAGTAGTCTTCTTGCCATTTGACTTTAAGAAAGGAACATAACGACGCCAACCACGTGAAGTAACAGTCTTCTCTGACTTTGACTTTCCACGAAGTTCGTCCAAATCAGTATCTCCAAGGATAACGGTCTTATTGCCCACGGCAAGGAAAAGGCTGTCATGCTTACGAAGGTCGTGCAGTTCACAAAGTTTATCCAGTGTGGCTGTTGTCATCTCAAGGTCGTGAGCCTTCAGCCAAGCTGAAAGCTGTTCTTCACCTGCCTTCTGCAACTCACGGCTCTCACGTCGCAAGATAGCTTGTATCTTTGCTTTTGCCTTAGCGGTAGAGACAAAGTTAATCCATGAAGGATTGACGTGTTGCGACATAGAGGTCAGAATCTCTACCTGATCACCACTTTGGAGTTTGTGGCTCAATGGTACAAGCTTATGGTTGACCTTTGCGCCGATACAGTGGCTACCAAGGAAAGTGTGGATTTGGAAAGCAAAGTCGAGTGCCGTACAACCTGCAGGCATTGTCTTAATCTCTCCCTTCGGTGTAAATACGAAGATTTCAGAGGCAAAGAGGTTGAGTTTGATGGCATCAAGGAAGTCCATAGCATCTGGCTGTGGGTCGTCGAGGATTTCCTTTATCGTACTGAGCCACTCATTCAATTCGCCCTCATCCTCAGTAATCTCACCACCATCTTTATATTTCCAATGTGCTGCAAAGCCCTGTTCAGCTAATTCGTTCATGTGTTCAGAACGTATCTGTACCTCTATCCAACGGCCTTTGGCAGACATCAAAGTCACGTGTAATGCCTGATAGCCATTTGCCTTAGGATGGTTTACCCAGTCGCGCAGACGGTCAGGATGACTCTTATAAATCTGACTGATAGCCACATAAATCTGGAAACAGTTATTGATTTCCTCATCTGGTGACTTCGGCTTATAGATGATGCGAACGGCAAGGATATCGTAGATTTCTTCAAAGGTGACGTGTTTGTTCTGCATCTTATTCCAAATAGAATAAGGACTCTTTACACGTGCTTTAAGTTCATATTCAAAGCCCATCTTGTCAAGTTCGGCACGGATAGGTGCTGTGAATTGTTCAAAGAGGGTGTCACGCTGCGCCTGTGTTGAAGCAAGCTTCTTCTCAATAGAGGCGTATGTGTCAGGATGTTCGTAGCGGAAACTAAGATCTTCCAGCTCAGTCTTAATCTTATTAAGTCCCAATCGGTTTGCAAGTGGTGCATAGATGTAGAGTGTTTCACCTGCAATCTTATATTGCTTGCTGGCAGGCTGAGAAGCAAGAGTACGCATGTTATGCAAACGGTCGCATATCTTGATAAGAATAACACGAATGTCGTCGCTCATAGTAAGCAAAAGCTTCTTGAAATTCTCAGCTTGTGCTGAAGCCTGTTCGCCAAAGATACCACCAGAAATCTTGGTTAGTCCGTCAACGATTTGTGCAATCTTAGGACCGAAGATATTTTCCATATCTTCCACTGTATAGTCGGTATCTTCTACGACATCATGTAAGAGGGCTGCACAGATACTCGTTGCTCCGAGTCCCATCTCTTCACAAGCAATTTGGGCAACGGCAATAGGGTGCATGATATAAGGTTCGCCCGAGAGTCGGCGCACACCCTTATGCGCCTGTCGTGCGAAGTTGAATGCCTTGGTTATGATATCAACTTTCTTTCGATGACGTGAAGCAAGATAGGTGTTAATAAGATGCTGAAAAGCATCATCTACCATCTTCTCATAGTCAATCTCCTTAACTTCAATATTGTCCTTGTTCATTGTGCATCCTCCCGTTATATATAATAAGGTAAAAGAATCTTGTTAGTATAGTATGGCTTCTTGGCTTATATTAGTAGCCGCAATAGTCATGTTAGGCTCTTCGTTAGGTGTTTCGTTTTGGTAAATCTGGTCTTTGTAGTTTTTGTACTTCTCAATCATTTCAGAAGGTAAGCGTAATTTAGCTACACTATTGGTTGCAAAAACCTTGATTAAACCTTGTCGATACTGTGGGTTAAGTGTCTTCAAATCGTCCACATTCATACCTAAAACGTTGGCTACCTTAGCAAGAGTAACGTCTTTTTCTACGATGACTGTGTCGCAGCGGTTGGGTAGACCCGTTGATAAAGGTGTGATGTCGTAATCAGCATAATAGTTCATCACGTAATTAGCAGCGATGAAAGCAGGAACATATCCACGTGTCTCCTTTGGTAAATGTTGATAGACAGCCCAGAAGTCGGCACCACCGCCAGCCTTAGTAATAGCGCTGCTGACACGTCCCGGTCCACAGTTATAGGCAGCAAGTGCCAATGTCCAGTCGCCAAATCGCTTGTAAAGGTCGTTCAACATACGTGCTGCAGCGTAGGAAGACTTCTCTGGGTCGCGGCGTTCATCAATATAATTGTCAATCTGAAGATCATATTGCTTGCCCGTTGTTGCCATGAACTGCCATAATCCTGCAGCTCCTACACGTGATGTTGCATTGGGGTTTAAGCTAGACTCTATCACGGGAAGGTATTTTAGTTCTAAGGGTAAGCCATAGAAACGCAGCGCTTCTTCAAAGATAGGGTTATAATAACGTGCCCGTCCTAAGAGATAGGAAGTTGATTGGCGTCCTGCCTTTGTGTATCGATCGATATATTTTTTTACTTCCTCATTGCAGATCATTGTCATCACATTCGATAGATTACGTATCTTACAATCAATGATTTCCATGCCGTTATCAGGCTCTGTCGTATTCGCAGAGGCTGTGTTCTTAAATCCTGTCTGTATACCACTATTATAGAACTTGTCGTCTAAATAGTCTACATCAACATATCCTGCCATCGTTTCTGATGCCGTAGGAATCATCACATTAACAGCTTTTCCGCGGCTATCGACAACAGTTTGCTGTTGTGCATACATTCCGCAGGTTGCCCCCATTGTAATAAGGAAGGAAACAATATATCTCTTTCTACTCATTATTTCTGATTTAGTTAGCGCAAATACAGTGCGCTGCTGCTTAGAATGTCAGACTACATCCAACGCCAATTGCCGATGAACGGAATGGGTTATTAGGTGTAGCGATACTCTTATCTGATATGACCGTCGGTGCGATATGCAGTGAGAGGTCATCTGAGATGTCAAAGTCGGATAGCGAAGCATCTACATAAGCATCAATAACCGATAATGCATAAATTGCAATCGTAGCAAAGATACTCATGTCACGCCAGCGACGATAACGGTCTTTGCGCTGCTTGAAGATGTTCTTATAACGCTCTTCATTGGCAGGAGTGATAGTAGCTCCGAGATGTAGGAAGTTATTATAACTCTGCGTTGAAGGGTCATTGTCCATAATGTCCATATATGCTTGCGCATAGTCATGATACATCTGGTTGTTCCATGTCATGGCATAGATACAACCAACAAAGCCTCCGTAGAAGATTGGTAATTTCCAATACTTACGGTTATAGATTTGTCCAGCACCGGGAATGACGAGAGATAGCCACAAAGCACGCTTGGGATTAGGGCGCCACTTATTCCAGTCACGTCCCTGCTTCTTCACCATGCGGATACTATCCTTTTGCAGAACAGAAGTGAGTCTCCCCTCATCATCTGGTGTAAAGATAGCCTTCTCTTCTATATACTTATCCTGCGAAGTAGGTTTCTCAACGACTGCAGAGTCGCCCGGATACATCACCTTTATCGTGTCATGGGGCAGATCTTGCGCCTGCATGACCGTAACACTGGTGAGCATTTCGGCTATCAACAGTCCTTTGAGGAATCTATTATTCATCTTCATCACTACCCGTTGTCTTGCTTAAGTTGCTGGTTTGAAGGTTTTGTTACTTATTCTTTGCTTTGTAGTCAGTGTCTTGTTGAGACTTCCTATTGCTTGTGAATAATTCTTCTAAACCAGAAAACTTGCTTATCTTATACTTACTAATACCTTTATCTTTCAGAGTGGAAAACTTACTTCATCTTATCCATCACTTCCATGATGTGAAGTAACTCTTCTTCAGATGCAAAAGGAATGCTAATCTTACCCTTACCATCGGCATTACAACTCATCTGCACCTTTGTGTCAAAGAATGCTGAGAGGCGTTGTTTGAGGATGTTAAACTCCTCAGGAAGGCGAGTGCGAGCAGAAATCTTCTTCTTTGCGCTCTGTATATCTTCTCCGTTGTTGAGTTGCTGACAAAGCTCTTCAACCTTGCGAACGCTATAGCCGTTCTTTAGAATCTCACGATAGAGTTTCAATTGCAATGAAGGACTGTCCAAAGATAGCAATGCACGGGCATGTCCCATGTCTATTTCTTTCTTTTGTAGACCCATCTGTACCAATGCAGGAAGCTTCAACAAACGGAGGTAGTTGGCAATAGCTGCACGGCTCTTACCCACACGTTCTGCCACACGTTCCTGTGTCATTCCACTCTTTTCAAGCAGATGTTCGTAAGCCAAAGCAATCTCAATAGCATTCAGGTCTTCACGCTGGATATTCTCAACCAGCGCCAACTCCATCACACTCTCGTCCTTAATCGTACGGATATAGGCTGGAACAGCTTTCAAACCAGCCAACTGACTGGCACGCCAACGGCGCTCACCAGCAATAATCTGGAAGCGATTCTCATCTATCTGGCGCAGTGTAATCGGCTGAACGAGTCCTAATTCACGAATACTGTTAGCCAACTCTTCCAACGCAACAGGGTCGAACTCACGACGTGGTTGGTTAGGATTGGCTTCAATCTGCTCTAAGGCAATCTCGTTGATAGTAGAACTACCTTGTGTACTGACAGCTTCAGTAGATATTAAGGCATCCAGACCACGGCCGAGGGCATTGGTCTTTGCGTTTCGATTATATTTCTTTTGTACAGCCATAGTCTTTGTTTGGGAGTTAATGGAGTTAATGGAGTTAAGGAGTTAGGTGGAGTTAGTGGTAGTTATGCTAAATGCAGTGTTGCTCTTCGTTTCCGATTCCTTGTTTCCAATCTTTTGGCAGGTGATACATCTGCGATTAGAAATAATAATTTTGCACTCAGAAAACAGCACATCTGTAAGTTTCAAAACACACCTTTATGCTCCGTTTCTTTTTCCTCTTTATTTCTTATTCTTTTCAATGATTTCCTTTGCAAGGCTAAGATGATTC
>CAMUQM010000038.1 GCA_947095945.1 uncultured Prevotella sp. | reverse complement strand
AACAACTTCTTGAAGTCCCCTCTGTACGGCTGTTAAACAGTCTTGCTCTTGGAAAGAAGAGGAAGATTCACAATCTGTTGTTTTACGATGCCAAAAGTAGAAAGATATTTTTATAAAAACAAAAGAAAAACATAAAATAATAGAAGTTTAACATCTGATAAGTAAAATTCTTACTTTACTTCGAGAGTAGGAGGAACACCTCATCATTATAAAAATAAACTTGTCAACTCATCAGTTTATTAACTTCTCCACTTATCTACCACACAGGTTTGTAAACAATTTTTCGTCTTTTAAAATTCAATTGATGCTTAATAGGCTTTGAAAAGACGCCCTTTTGGCTTGCAAAAGATGCCCTTTAAGCCCCTTGCTAACGCCCTTTTGACAGCTAATTAAGCACCTTTAGATTTATTGCCTTGTAAGCAACTGACTACTAAGTGTTTATAAAACCACTTGAAAACTTAGTTTTAAATGTATTTTTCTTACTAAAAATGCTCAGCAGTGTAAAGACTTTTCGGTTCATTTTTGCATTCCGAAATATGGAGTAATAAAATAAGCCTACTACATATAAAAGGCATACAGAGAGGGGGAGAACACGGAGGTGAAAACATAAAAGACAATATCACGGAGGTGCCGAAGGCACAAAGAGAGACAGAGCCGTAGTGTACGTGTTGCTAATAGCTTTGGTAAAAAACGTTTTAAGAAATCTTGCAAACCATTGTTTGGGAATGAAGTAGACCAAAGCATCGATAAAACTCGCAAATATCCTCTGCTGCTCCACGCACCAACGGTGCCTCTATGCCTAACGATTTCTGCTATATAAAACCTCTCTGCTCTTCATTTCTCTATGTGACCTTTCTTCAAAATTCTAATCTCAAAAGGTATGACTCCAGATTGCTGAAGACCCTCATTTTTTTATATCAATTCATAGCTTTATACTTTTTCATAATGTAAAACGTGACAAGTCATCTGTGATTAAGGAGTATTGCTCTTGAAATAACTTTTCAGCTATTACAACATTTATAATACTGAAGGTTGATTTTAGATACAGCGTTAAAGCTTGTTTTATGAGAAGAGAGTCTCGTGTTTATGTGGAGAACCTCATCAATTAAATGCTTATAAAATATTAAAAAACAGAAAAGGATACGTATATCTATTAAAAATCATATATATTTGCACAATATTTTGGTGTGATATGAACTATCTAAAACTGCCTTTGGATTTATCAGGGGCTTTAAATGGACAAATCCAACGATGTTCCTATGAGGAGTCAATTGCTCAACATCTCATGATGTTGGTGGTTTCTCGTCATGGTGAAGTGGAAGGAAGAGAGGATTACGGTTCGATTATATGGGACTTGGAGTTCAATCAAGTTTTGAAAAACGAAGATTGGGAAGATAAGGTCAGACAGTCACTTGAAGCCACTATAATTAAGTATGAACCTCGTTTAAAAGACGTCCATGTAAGAGTAGAACTTACTGAAGTTGAGGAAGATGTCAGAGATAAGTTCCCTAATGCTCGAAAGCGTGTACGCTTGTGGGTAAGTGGTCTTATTGTTAGAAACGATCAGCACTTCAACTTCAATACACATCTTTATATAAGTCCGATATCACAGTAGGATTGGCTGATAGAAAGGAAAGTGTAATATAAGAAGATGAAACGAATAAACATATTGAACGACTTAACACTCTTGTTACTTTTCTTCTGTTGCATATCGTGTGACAGCAAAAGAACTATGGACAATATGAGAAACGATTCACTTTTTGTATGGCAGCCCGCTTTAACGGCGCCAAAGTATTATCCCGTACAAGCTCAGTATGCACGCGTGATGATGGAATGAGTATTTAAACCGTTGATAGCCTTCTTAAAGGACTAAGTAGCTCACACAAATGAGATACATCATTATTAGAGATGAATATAAAATATGATAGATAAAAGGCAACAGAGTATAAAAGAACGTCTTCGGAGATTTGCAATGGACTTGTGGAATATCACAGATCTAAGGCAGATGGACCCCGTTATTGATTTAATTCTTGACGTAATAGCCTATAATAGTAGTAGACTTCATCAGAATATATCCGATTCTGATTCAAATATTCTGTATCGGTTGGCATGCTTGTTAGTTCCTCAGCAGTGGTCACTTCCAATGCCTTCCCATGCTTTGTTGAGTGTGGAACCAAAGAGTGACGAGTCTCGCTTACTAACATTAACAGATCGTTTTTATACGAGGAAGATGATGTTTGAGAAGGGATGGGTAGACCTTGACTTCTCTCCTCTAAGTAATTACCCTTTAGTAAATGCTAAGATAAAGGCCCTATCCTACGATAGTCGGATCATGTATTCGTATGAGGGTAATATGCAAGAAATAGAACTTCCAAACGTAGTAGTGCCGTCAGAAGATGGTGTTGTGTGGATAGGTCTGGAAATGACGCAAAGCCTACTACGTTCAACTCATAAACTGGTATTGTGTATTCTTTTGGAGGACAATAACCTTACTCCGTTCCTAAGAGATATGCATGTCTATGATGGAGTAGGAGAGAGATTAGAAGTTTCGGTTCCACAGTTTCCATTGGAACACAGTGAGAAATATCACTATTTCGATGAAATTAGTGACTATTATTCAAAAAACTATGTTCAGATAAGCCTTGATTCAAAAGCCCTCTCATCTAATCCTTTCAGTACCTATCCATCAGAATGGGAAGTTTCTGAAGAGGGAGACGATGAAAGCAGTAAACTTGTATGGTTAAAGTTAAAATTTCCAGTGATGTTTAATCATGTGGATTTTGGGAAAGTGCGTTTTCTACTCAATACTTATCCAGTTGTCAATCGTAGTTTGGTAACAATACAACATGATTTTACACGAAAAGGTAATATCGTTGCTCTACCATGCAAAGAAAATCGTTTCCTGCTCAATGTAGAATCCTTTCATGATGATGCTAACCACCAGTACGTGGATATTGTGCGGAATTATAATGAATCCTCTACAGGTACTTACAGCCTTTACTTTGGAAACATAGAAAGATTTGATTCAGACAATGCCCGTATATTGATTAACAAACTAATTCAGTTAATCCATGAAGACGGAAGTGCTTTTGAGAGTATGGATATTGATACGCTCACAGATCAGCTGAACAATCTCTATAATAATATAGAGAACATAGAAAAAAGCATCTACGACTTCACTCAAGATAAGAGCATCCCTCGTGCTTTTCTGTTTACACAGCCTTACAAGAAGACATCAGAGGTAGAGGTGAGTTATTGGACTACTGATGCAGAGGTCGCTAATGGTCTGGATAGTCGTACAGTAGTTTATCAATCTGTTAACGAAAAATTCTCAAACAGTGGATTGTTCTTCCAAACAACGACAAAACAAGGTAATGCTCACGACTCTGAACGTGATTTGATTAACAGACTCCGTTATGGTTTACTATCAAAGGACCGTATTGTTACACGTGAAGATATAAAGAGTTTCGTACTTTGTAGTTTAGGGAAATTGGCAAAATCTGTAGATATCAGAGATGGTATAGCTATCTCTAACGACGTGCGACGTGGTATTATCCGTACAACAGAAGTAAGAATAGGACTTTCAGGTGCAAGTAAAGAAGAGAATGTTGATTTACCTGCAATGACAAGTTTCTTAGAAGACGAACTTTCAAAGCGTTCTATTAATAAGATGCCTTACAAGATATTTTTCGTATGAATACACAAAATTACAGCAATAGCCTCATAGCTGCCATTAAGTTGGCCAAGGCAATGGCACATCAGGATAAACACCTGTCGTTCGGCGTAGCTCATCTTGTTATTGCTATGTTGACTGAACAGACTGGTTTGCGTGAGATTCTGAACTCAATGCAAAAGGAAGTGACATACATCAGTGATTGGTTTGAAACTTATCGTGAGATGTATGTTGGTGTTGAGCACGAAGCAGGTGAGATAATCCCCGATCACGAGGTAGAGACAGTACTTGACGAGGCTGAACGCTCAAAGATAAAGCTTGGTACAGACTCTGTAGATGCCTTGTGTGTGTTCTCAGCAATTGTCAGAGATGGAGTGGTTTACTCTCATCAACAGATAGAATCAATCGGTGTGACAGAGGATGAGATAATGGAATATTTTGAGGCTTCTACATCGCCTCTATCTCCAGTGGCAGAGATGGATATGGGTAGTTCTATCCAGTATGTGTCTGATCTTCGCCGAGCAGAACTCTTAGAAGAAGGTAAGTCTATTATTGGTCGTAGCAAGGAAATACGTCTGATATTAGAAACGTTAGAACGTTCTGAGCGACAAGGTATTCTTCTTGTAGGTGCACCGGGTGTTGGTAAGACGGGTATCATTAGAGCGCTTGCCCATGAAATGGAAATCAACCAAGATGAGATAATCAACCAAACGTCGTTGGTTGGGCTGAATACATCGAAGATTCTTGCACAGTCGGGCACTGAGACAGAGATTACTCAAAAACTTACAGGGCTACTACAGAAGATGAATCAGGCAAAGAGTCGTGGTGTGCTTGTCATTGACGACTTGCAGTTGTTACTCGAAAGTGGTAACCCAACGGCAGCTACCTATATTCTCAACAACCTTGATGCACAAATTTGCGATGGTGCAGTCACATTGCTGATGGTTCTCTCTATGGATGCTTTCCGTAAGCACATTGAGAAACATTCTATTGCAAATAGATTGAATATTATAAATGTAGAGGAACTCGAGCCGAATATTCTTCGCAGTGCATTACTAAAACATAGAACAATTCTGCAGGCTTACTATAGCCTACCAATGACGGAGGAAGCATTCATAAGTGCATATAATCTTTCTAACAGATACTACAAAGAAAAGAGCCAACCAGCCTCAACATTAGATCTCATTGATAGTACTGCAGCCTCGGTAAGACTGAGTAATAAGAATGCTGCAGGTATTGTAGAACAACTTGTGGAGCAGTATGAGAAGTACAAGGCAATGCCAGTAGATGATGTGAGCGATTTTGACTTACATCTGCTTTATCACACAATCTTTAACAAGGTGAGTGTTGTTTTAACTTCAAAGATAGAAGACGACTTCGTACTTACGGATGATGATTCAACACAGGAGAAATTAGATAAGCTTGGTAAGATGTTGAACGAACTCTCAGTTCTTTCACAGAAAGGTATTGAGAAGGTTAGCTCATTAGAAATAGAATCAGTTGTGGCAGATGATACTGGTATTCCTATCGGAAAGATTCAGGCACAAGAGAAAGACCGACTCTTGGGTATCGAAACCAAGTTGCACGAAAGAGTTAAGGGACAGGATAAGGCTATCCGTACCCTTTCAGATGCTATCATCGAGTCACGAAGTGGTCTGAGTGACCCAAAGAAGCCTATCGGTTCATTCTTCTTCCTTGGTCCTACTGGTACGGGTAAGACAGAGTTGACGAAATCGTTAGCCGATCTTCTTTTTGATGATGATACGGCAATGATTCGTTTCGATATGTCGGAGTTCAAGGAAGAGCATTCTGCAGCCCTATTGTATGGTGCTCCTCCAGGATATGTAGGCTATGAAGAAGGTGGTTTGCTTGTGACAAAGATCCGCCAGAAGCCTTATTCTGTCGTACTCTTTGATGAGATTGAGAAAGCACATAGTAGTGTTTATGATATCTTTCTGCAGATTATGGATGAAGGTAAGGTACATGATAAATTAGGACGTGAAGGTGACTTCTCCAACTCTATTATCATCTTTACTTCTAACATTGGTAGTCAATGGATTGCTGAACAGATTCAGCAGGGACATCAGCCAACCTCCAACGAACTGATTGAAGTTATGTCGAAGTACTTCCGTCCTGAGTTCCTTGGTCGATTGACAGAGGTAGTACCATTCTCACCTATTACCGAGGCGGTTGCTCAGCAGATTTTCCTTCTCCAATTCTCACGCCTGCAGAAGCAATTGTTGGAACAGAAGGATATTCAGTTGGATTTAGCACCAGAGACGATAGCCTATCTTACTTCAAAGGGCTTCTCGCCACAGTATGGTGCGCGTCCTATTGCTGGTGTAGTAAGAACTTATCTGAAAAAGACTATTTCCAAACTGATTGTCTCAGAGGCTATCAAGCCAGGTGATCACATAATAGCAACCTATAAAGATGGCAATCTGCAATGGAACCACGCATAACAACTTCTAACAGGGATTTAGACGGATTCAGTAATAGTGATGCGCGTCATCTTATTGCAGAAGTCTTCTATGCTGAATTGCAGTTTATTACTGGGGAGGATTTACTTGATAAGACCGTTGTTGTGACTCACGGAATGAATAGCCGTGTGAACTCTCAAGATATTATTGAGTTGCAGAAAGAGGAAGTCTATAAGGATGGACAATTAAGAGATCGGCTGATACTAAACCTTGCACGAAATGGTTTTTATCATCAGTTGCCTGAGTTCATGTTCCACCCAATTTCCCTTAGTTCGCCAGGAATGAGCAACAAGGAGGTGGTTGAAGCGATTCGAGAGAATAGGAAGAAGGCAGAGAAGGCGATACACTTCTTTTCTCCGTTCGACACAATGATGTTCCATGATAGTGTACGTATCTTTGAGCGGCAGTTGTCCTTGTTTGAAAAGCCGTCAGAGAATGTTATCGTCAAGAATGTTACCAGTCTTTTCTTCCCGAAGACAGCTCCTCTCTCTGTTGACGAAAGATATAAGATGTTCTTGTGTCTTCTCAAGGTAGAGCATTACAAGGAGAATCTTTCTGCATTGGAAGAATTACTTTCCATAGTCTGTGCTATTGATGCTAAGATACGATACGTCTATCATTATGAAGAGAATCTTCCTTACATTAGCTTAGGTGATTGTATGTTGGGGGTTGACTCTGGACTTGATGGGCAATTACTATGTGAGCTGGATGATGTTGAAGTAAATCTCTGCTTTCATGATACGATAAAAGAAAGTGTATTGAAAAAGCAGATAGAAACAGTAAAGTATGTGCTGTCGTTCTTTCTCCTTTCGTCCAGAGATATAAAGATAATATATACTGTCACGACAAATACAGAACTCGTCTTAGGACAAAATTATTTAGGTTATGATACGAATTTATAAGAAGAAATAATGAAACCTTTAATATTTTTCTTTTTGAAATACTTATTGGCTCCGCTTCTTGCAATGGTCATGGTGTTCGTTATGGGAGCACTGAAGTCTATTCGACAGCAGCTGAGCATGAAGAGGATTATTGTTTTTGCTCTTTTGGCAGGACTTTTCCTTGGACTTCCTTCTCTCTTCGGCTATTTGAAGAATGAATACGTATGGGGAGGACTTGTACTGACTGTTACTTCTTATCTCATTCTTGGATTCTTCTATCTATGGGCATTGCGCGTGTTCATTAGTAAGAAGAACGATGATATGTCTATAGAACTTCTCGTAACAGTGCTCTCTGGTATTATCGGAATGTGGATTTACTATCTTGTATTCAACTGGATTAGCGGAGGATTGGAATATACACCTTGGGCAATGACAGCTGTCTGCTGGTTTATGATTCCTTACTTCGTCTTCCGTAGCTTCAAGTATTTCCGAAACATACAACCTGCAATCTACGACTTGTGGAGAATCAATCATAGTGGATTTAATCGAAACTATTGGGACAATCTCGATACTTTCAAGGCATTAACTGTCAAGGTAAAACTTAAACGAAAGATTGGTGACTTCGACTATACAAGCCTTTCTGTTCGCTTGGCTGAGGGTATTGCTTTGGGAGACTGGTTTGACTGGCTTGTTGAAGACCAAAATCGTCGTTTCCCACAAGCACAGATTGAAATCAATATGGAAGGTGCTGAAAGTGGTTGGATTTTCTATACGAGCCGATGGTTCCGCTATCCTCTATTTATTCGGATGCTGGACCCACGTTGTACAGCCTCTGAAAACAAAATAAAGAAGAATCAAGTTATCTATATAAAACGAGTAAAAAGTATAAACCAGATACAACATGAAGAAGATTGAGCATTTGCCTATAAACTGGGTTAACGGCCAGAAGATTAATAATACCCATTTCTTTGAGACCTATTACAATGTAGTTGAGATGCTAAGACAGAACCGTGAAGAGGAACTGACAAGCTATAACTATGGATTCGGTGAAAAGTCTGAAAAAGAAGAATGTTCTATTGATATGGATATTAAAGGTGAATCTGCAGAGACTTTGTCTGTAGAGCTTAGAGCATGTAATGCGGTCACTCGTAATGGTTACCATATTCTCTTTACAAAGGAATTGTATGGCGATTTCACACCAAAGTGTACGCTCAAAGATATCGAAATTGATCTCTCTACACGTCAGGTAGTCTGCATTCTCCTTACTGTTAATCCTTACAAGATGTTGCCTGTTGGAGTGCCTGATCCTGAAACGACTCCACTCCATCATCCTTACGTATTACCAGAGGTTACTGTGCAACTGGTATTGGAGCAAAATCTTAATAAGGCTTTCCTTGAGGGTAATAGTATAGTAGCGGGAAAAGTTATCGTAGATGGTGGTTCCTTCTTGATAGATAGCGACTATATTCCAGCTATTCAACGTATCAACTGTTCAGAGAGAGCTATGTATGCTTTAGAGAATATGACAGAAACACTTGAGCGTATTCACAGCAATGCACTCAAGGTATATGCTAAGAATATTTCTAACCCTCACCGCAGTATGCTTGCAGATAATACTTTTGCTCTTTGCGATGTGGTGAAGAATTTCTATAGCCAGCACTGCTTTGAATTGAAGAATATTGCAGCTGAGCAGCCTCCAATCTATACTGTACGCTTTGCAAATGCATTAGCTAATCTTCTGCTCACTTCACTCCGTTCTTTACCTGAGAAGGATTTTGAAACATTGTTGCAATACTTTGATGAGTGGACAAATATTAAGCCGTCTGACTTTATGCACAAGACAAGCGATATTGCTCATTTGAGCTATAATCATCTTGAGTTGAATACGCTCTTTGTGAGCATTGCAGCATTCCTCAATGTAATTGATACGCTTTTCCATAAGTTGAGCGAACTCGAATACGTTGGACTCATCAAGGAGAATATTATTATTAGCGAAGATAACAATGGCAAAGCCTCTGAGAGTGAGCGCAAGTCATGGAAGGTGTGGGATTAACAGATACACTTGACAATGGTAGAAAAAAATAGAAAAGAACGCCGTCAGGCAAAGAACTCTTTTATTTTCATCTTTAGCTTCACGCTATTGCTTTTCGTTCTCTTTGCTGTTTGCACATTGAAAACTGCAGAATGTGGAATCAACATGGTAGACGAAAAGAAAGTACGTTACGATGAAGTATTTCGTAAGCAGGCAAGCTATAATTTCCGTATGGATCAAATGTTCAAGGATATGAATAATCTTGTTACTGAGAAGCGTACGGATAATGAGCAGGCGCAATATCAGATGATAATTGCTCGTCACAGACAAGATATGCAAGATGATATCTATCGTGGTGATAATGATACCACCAACTATGTTCTCTATAAGACGCTGTTTGCTCAACTACAAGCTACGCAGGAAACCACTGCGACTTACTTTGATGAGAAACGTGACTTAGACTACATTATGGAACAGATTCAGAAGGCAACGGAAATTTTAAATAAAAAAAGAAATTAATAATTTATTAATATGACAAGAGACGAAAAAATATGGTCCAGTATTAAGTTTACGCTTTTGTTATGCTTTTCTGTGGCCTTGCTTTATATCTTCCTCTGTAAGTATGTCACACCTATTCCAGAATCCATTACAGGTAATGCGGTGACCGAAATCAATGACGCTGAGGCAATTCTTGAAGATCAGAAGCAAATGAGTGAGAAACTGATTACGCTGAAGAAGGATATCGACTCGCTTAATTTCGAGATACAGCAATCACAGCGTATTAGTGAGATAAAGGATCGTATGACACAGTTGCAAGACAACTATCGCAAACATTCCTATGATCCGAAATATCTCTATTGTATGCGTGCATTCAAAACGATACAAGACTATTTCGATATAAAGCAGAAACTCTATTGGACAACCAAGAATACAGAAGACAGAAAAAAGATTCTCGAAGAAATGAAGACTAAGATTAGATAAGTCTTTTGTTGGTTCCTGGAAAGTTTCTTGTCTGCCTTTCTGCAAGAATAGTTGATAAAACTCATTCTTCCACAAGAAGCGTATGCTCTCCATAATCCTATTGTTATGAATATAGAGCATCGGTTTACAACCATCCAATTTATATGTGGCTAAAAATTAACAAATTAAACCCCTTATGATATAACAATTAAATAACAATAATTATGACTGAAAGACAAAAAATCATTTTGGCTATCGTTTCGGCACTGGCTGTAGTCGGATTATTGGTGGCTTTGCTTCTCCCATCACGCAACGTCAACAAGAATCTGGACTTTTTCATTCAGGACAGTAATGCGAATAGTCAATTGGAAGTAAACGAGCCTTTGAAGTTTACCATTAATGACTCTGCGGCAGTTGTTGACAAGAGAGTATTATGGAAAATGGGTAATGGCGACAGCATTGTTGGTAAACCTAACATTAGTTATGCCTACAAACAGGCAGGAAAGTACCTCGTTACACTACAGGTTGATGGTAAGGTCGTCACAGAAAAGACTATTGATATTGTGAAGATTACCAAGGACACTGTAGCAGTTGATTCTATTCCTAAGATTGTCGGACCAACACAAGGTTATGCAGGTGAGCGACTCGTATTCTCAGCTGAAGGTGACGGTATGACAAGTTGGCTTTGGGAATTCGGTGAGAGTGGAACTATTGATGCTTTCGAGCGTCAGGTAGTTTATAAGTATGACGAGCCTGGTAAATATCTCATCAAACTGAAGACTAATACAACTTTGTATCCTGTATCTCATGTCATAACTATCCTTCCAAAGGTTGAAGACATTATCGAGAATCCAGCTGATGAGGCTGATCAGCCAAAACCTGAGCCTATTGATACATTGGCTATGGTACAGAATGGTATCAAGAAGCATTTACAAGCTATTGCCAATGCGGGTGCAAGAGATAAGGAAGCATTCTATGCACATCGTAATTTCATTATTAATAACTATCTCGGCGGTAATGGTAATCAAGTCGTTGTACACATCAATGGCGAGCGTTATAATGTGTTCCCAGACTATTGTCAAGGTTTACACTTCCTCGAGAGTAATCGTTACGGACGTGTGACTATTGATGATGTGAAGGTAGATGATTTCCATCATATTACAAAAATTGAAGTAACTCAAAGAAATACAGGAAAATAAAATTAGGAAATATGAAAGCGTTCCATATTATAGCAAGTCTTGCATTCTTCTTTTTGGGTGCTCAGAGTAGTCTGGCACAGGTGGGAAGATATGATAAGACACATGCTGTCGGTAAAAAGAGTTTTAATTACTTGACAGAAGATACACGAGAGCAGAAGACACACAACAATAAGGATGTGCATATTGTCTTCTCAGATCGTGACCATAACAAGGCATACGCTGGACCGTATGCACAGCGCATCCTGAGTGAACAGAAGCTTGGTGTACCATTCTATGTTATTGGTGAAAAAAACGGATTCTATAAGGTTGTCGCTGCTAACCAGAGCTTGCTTGGGCAGCCTAAGGGTATGTTTGCACCACTTTTCAGCTCAAGAACTCACTTTAAAGATGCTAAGAATTCACCATTCGTAGGATGGATTGATAAGAATAGCGTGCTGGAGTATAATCATGCCTTTGTGTCTAAAGATAACAACTTCCCAGTACGTTATCGAATTGGTGCATCTACAGTGTCACGATTGACAAATATAAAGAGATTCTTTACTCTTGACTCTCTGAACCTCTATAGCGATCCTTTCTTCCTCAATAAGAGCAAGGGAAAGCTTGTAGCTGGTCAGATTGTGTATGCTTATAAGTACGATGCAAGTAAACAGGCTATTCTTGTTTCTGATCGTCCTTCGCTCTCTGACTCTACTCGCACAGCACTCGGGTGGATTCCTGCTGACCTCACTGCAATGGTAGGACAGAATCACGTTTATCTGTTGGATGCTAATTATCCTGAGTTTGCTGGTCTCCCATTGGGTTCTAAGCTTCTCTTTACTGCTGATGGAAATTGGACAAACACGTCGACAGACCAGAAAGTGCCAATAAACCTTCCTTTGGCTGTATGGGACAGGAAGAAGACTTATATGCTTAATGTAAAAGGTGGAGATGTTGCTGTGGCAGAACTCGATCGACTCATTGAGAATAGCAAGAATATAAATGTCCACCTTGTGTTCTTTGATAAGGACCGTCTACTTGTGCGCAACCTTGTTAATGCTTTTCAGGGCATAAGCGAAAAGGTATCAAAGGATTCTCAGGCGAAGTTCTCTGTGACATCAGTTTCTCAGATGGGAAATAGACATCTCTCACCAACGAACGACTTTGGTAAGTGGATTGACTATCTTACAAAGATGACTTCACCAAACACTATTGGGGCAACAGGTGGCTACGGCTTCCATGATGCGATGAATACTATCTTTAGAGAGACACCTTATTCTAAGTTTGATAATAATGTGTTCATTATCTTGGGTACTGATGAGTTCCCAACTTTCACTTCTGACATCAACTCTGAGATATATTCGCGCTCAGCTACTCTCCTTCTTGCTCAAATCCTTTCTAAGGATGGTATGCCTTATCAAGACTTCATCCTGCAGTCTAAGCAGCTACTTGATAATAACATCCTGGAGTATATGAACTTCTCTGGAGACTACCTCTGCGAACCAAAATGGACAAAGAATGGCTCGTTCAAAGATATGAGTACTGATAACGAGAATGTTTATTTGCTTGATGCACCAAAGAACAGCGTTATTACAGGTGGTTTTGTCTATCCAAAACTTTATTCTGAACTTTCAAGTGCAGGTCTTTCAAATGTACTTGATTCACTGTTTATGCAGCTCTATGCACGTAACAACGAACTTGTAAATGTGACACGTAGCGCAGAGAATAAATATGGTATTCTACGTGCTGTTCCTACACAAGAGGTGGTGAATCTCTGTGACAGTGCAGCTATCTCTGTAACTGACATCGAAAAGAACAACATCAACGACCTTCTCTTTAAGAAGATGTGGTTTACACCACAGCAGCTTTCTACTTATGACGAGGGATATCTTTTTGATAAGACTGAGATGCAGAATCTTCTTGATGGCTATCGTGATTTGATGCCTTATATCAATGCAGACTCTCTTGGCAACCAAGAACTTGCAATATTGAAAAATAACTTTAAGCGTCAGATTAAGCTGGTAAACATGCTTTCTTACCGCAAGGCTCTCAGTACGAAGTCTGCCATTTCAAAGGTTTATTATCATCGCGTTTCTGTGCCAAGTTCTGATGCATTGAATTATATAGTACGTATAAAGGATATTAGCCGTAAGAAGTGTAATGAAAGCGAATGGGATCAGGCTTATAAGGAGATGTTTAAGAAGCTTGTTAATCTTGAAACACGCTTCAAGTCTGGACGCTTGAACACTATATATGTTGCTGGAAAAAGCTATTACTTTATTCCATTAAAGGAGCTTCCATAAAGCATTTAAGATATAATGATATGGATAAATACATTTCTGACATAGTTCAGGTGTATTTATCCATATTTTATTTTCTTATTATGCAGTCTAATGAACTTATTTC
>CAMUQM010000037.1 GCA_947095945.1 uncultured Prevotella sp. | reverse complement strand
CCCACACTCATATTGATAACATCAATTCCCTGCGCTTTCATTTCACTACTCTTCTGTGACATTGCTAAGGTCTCAGAAGGCGCCAGTCGATTTAAACGATCTGATAGCTGTGCCATATTGAACTTTATCTTTCTTTATGAATAATACTAACTACAAAAGTACGTAATTTCATTTTGATAACGCAACTTTTCTTTCTTTATTTTGTCTACATAACATTTTTAGTGCCAATTTGTCAGTTGATGATAAGGAAATAATATAATAAATGAGAAATTCCATAGCTCAAACTATACAAAATGAATTTATACTTTCTTTAATTAATATACTCATAAACTGTAATCAGCAATATAAGTCAAAGCCATCATGATAATTATATTAAGGACAACATCCACCTCCATCGTATTAGAAATATATTTACAAAACACCTATGATAAACTGAGGGAAATCAACGCTTATAAGTTTATAAAAGCCTACTTATAACTATCAAGTTATCAAGCCATTACAGAACCACACATTAAAAGGTACTTAATTGGCTTTCAAAAGGGCATCTATTGAAGCCTTAAAGAGCACCTTTTGAGCCTCAATTGGGCATCTTTTAGAAACCAATTTAGCGTCAATAGAAAACGAGGTGATGAAAAAATTAGGACAAATCGTCTCACAAAAGCAGTACCTCTCTTTTGTTCTTTCCCATTAGAAGGGGGTAAGCTCTATCACATCCCTAACCTTTTTGAAGGGATAGTCATTCTTCTTGATGATAAACCTCGTTCAAAGTATATCGTAGTTTTATATTTATAAGGTGGAGTTTATTAATTAGCTTTGTCATCTTCCGAAAGTATCTTCGAAGGCAAATTGATAGTGAACGAAGAAGTTATACGAGCATAATGACTACGTGAACAGACAATTTGAGCCGAAGAGAGTCCGATATATGACAAAGCTAATTAATAGAACCCATCTTAAAGATGCAAGTCGTGACCCATCCGATCACGTTTAGTCTTAAGATAGCGATAGTCAAACTTATTAGGAGTAACCTCAATAGGTACATTCTCTTCAATCTCCAAGCCGTAAGCCTCAAGACCTACACGCTTCGTTGGATTATTTGTTATCAAGCGCATCTTATGAATACCAAGATGGCGCAACATCTGTGCTCCACAACCATAATCACGTTCATCAGGGCGGAAACCAAGATGAAGGTTAGCCTCAACAGTATCAAGTCCTTGCTCCTGCAACTTATAGGCTGCAATCTTGTTCATCAAGCCAATACCACGACCTTCCTGCTGCATATAGATGATAACACCCTTACCCTCTTTTTCAATCATCTCCATTGCCTTATGAAGCTGCTCGCCACAATCACAACGCTGACTACCGAGAATATCGCCCGTTGCACATGAAGAGTGAACACGCACAAGTACTGGCTCATCCTCTTTCCATGTACCTTTGATAAGAGCCATGTGTTCCAAACCATTTGATTGACGGAATGGAATCAGATGAAACGTACCATATTCAGTAGGGAGTTCTACTTCCTCACCAACAACAATACTTGATTCTTTCTTCAGGCGATAGGCGATAATATCCTTGATACTGATAATCTTCATATCCCACTCCTTTGCACGCTTCTGCAAATCAGGCATACGAGCCATCGCACCATCTTCGTTCATTATCTCCATCAGCACACCTGCTGGAAAACAGCCAGAGAGTTTACAGAGGTCGACAGCTGCCTCAGTATGACCCGAACGACGCAAAACACCATTGTCTTGAGCATAAAGTGGATTGACATGTCCCGGACGTCCAAAGGTCTGAGGAGTAGAATTAGGATCAGCCAAAGCCTTGATTGTCTCTGCACGGTCATGTGTGGACACGCCTGTTGAACAGCCTTCCAACTTATCAACCGTAACGGTAAATGGTGTCCCAAGTACTGAAGTATTATCAGAAACTTGGTGAGGCAAATCCAATTCTTCAGCACGTGAGAGCGTAATAGGTACACAAAGTACACCTCGTGCATTCTTCAACATAAAGTTAACCTTCTCTGGCGTAATCATTTCTGCAGCCATGATAAGGTCCCCCTCATTCTCTCGGTCTTCATCATCTACTACGATGACGAATTTTCCTTCCCGAAAGTCTTTCAGTGCATCTTCGATGCTATCGAGTTTAAATTCTTCCATATAGTTACTGATTTTTATTATTTCAAATACCAATACCCATTGCTTCTTCCATTGCTTTTATACGTTGTATCTCTGCAATAATCATATCATTACAACTAATAATGGTACGAAGGTCGCGGTAAAGACGTAAGCGGAAACGCCACATACGGAAATAGAAGAAAATACCAGCAGGTACTATAATAGCTGCAAGAATATTTAACCACTTATGGTCAAATGGTCTTGTATGTGCCTTTACTGCTAATATTGGGTATTTATTCAGTTCTGTCATGATAATCTTGTCACGTGTATTACTCAAGTCTTCAATGACATTTTCCAATTCATCATTAATATTCTCTATGACATGATCCGTATGATAACGGAAGAACACCTTTATTATATTAGGTGCAGATTTCAGCCTACGTGTCTTAGCATACTCTGCAATTCTTACGTTCAAATTGCTAAGTTGTTCTGCCGCCTTGCGATAATCAGGGTCATGCAAGATGACTTCCTTGCTGGCAATGCTACGTTTAACACGTATTCCAAACATCTTCATCAATAGGTTCTTGTACATATCAGCATTGAACACCGTTGAATCATTGTTTGCCTTGTAAGTGAAAAAGACTGCCATCGGAATGAGAACTGCCATAGACAACCCTTTACCGAACCATATAGCCCAGTCTCCCTGACGTGACATTCGATAACCAGTATTATCAAGGATATAAAATATAATGAACACGATAACACTGATAATTATCGGAATACCCAATCCTCCCTTACGGATAATCGCACCGAGTGGCGCACCAATAAAGAAGAAAATAATACATATCAGCGATAAAGTAAACTTATTAATGGTCTCAATATCATGTAGACGGATTAACTTATCACCATCACTGGTTATCATACTCTTGAAATCGAGGTCACTAACTTCTTGCTGAACAGTTGATAAAGCCTGATCAACAACATAGCGGCGCTGATCAGCTGGGAGCTTGTTAAAAGCAGAGTCTACGTTAAAAGCCTTTTCTCTTGATAGGTTAACAGCCTCCTTCTTCTCGGAAGTTTTAAGCTTAGACTCACGATAATAAATTGTCTGTACCTCCTTATAAAAAGCGTTACCCACACTATCATAAACATGAACTAAGGAATCCTTGTCACGCTGTATCTTCTGAATACTTTTCGTGCGAGCATCGTTGGAGATACCAGCCATATCCGTAAGGTTAAAGTCACCATCGAAATCAAGAACGATATGCTTATGAGCAAACGTCTCTCGACGATAAGGAACACTGGCACTACTACCCATTTCTTGCGAGCGCATATTCTCAAACCACTCTCCACTCCATAGGTTCAATACAAGGTGTTTCTTATCCGCTGTAGACTGCAACATACCAGAGTCTGCAAGGATAATAGCTTGATCTTCGTAACTATCCGTCATTCGGTACACCATAATATTATATAGGTGTCCTGTCTTCAAGTCTTTTTTCTCTACATAAAGGTTGGTCTGTGGAATACCATCATAGAAGATTCCTTCAGGAATTTCCAGTTCAGGACTCTTCTGTTTCATAGAAATGAGCAGCTGTGCAATATGTTTATGTGCTATTGGACCCACATTGTTTTGGAAATAAAATGAGCCAACAGCAATAAAAATACTAACAACTATCAGTCCTCTAAACGACTGAATCAATGAGATACCAGCAGCTTTAATGGCTGTTAACTCTGAACTCTCACCAAGGTTACCATAAGAAATAAGCGATGAAAGAAGAATTGCCAATGGAAGAGCCTGTGGCACCATCATTAAACTCATATACCAAAAGAATTGTCCAAGAACATCCATTGACAATCCTTTTCCAATCAAGTCATCAACATATCGCCACAAGAACTGCATCATCAACACAAACAAGCTGATGAAGAATGTTCCCATGAAAAGCATACCAAATTGCTTGGCAATAAATATATCTAACTTCTTGATTTGAAACATGATATAACAACGAGGCTTTTATCCTCCCTTATTTTATATGCGAAGCTATAACAAACAAAAACAGAAAAAACTTGTTTTCAATCTGTAAAGTGCGACTTACCTTTTGCAAAATTACATAAAAATATCAGAGTAATGGTCTTTTTTAGCATTTTTATTCTTTGACCGGTGTCTTTACTATAACAACAGAAACAACTCTCTTTTCTCAACATCTCAGTTTATACATCTTTTCTATCAAGAAGCATGACTTCAAAAGAAGAAATAATGGAAAGATTCTTTACCCTCTTTTACTCAATGATAAACTTCAGAAATAAAGAATATAAATCAACCTTACAAATCCTCAGAACAATAAAATAGAGTATATGAATATTTAAATCAATATCCTATTATATACTCTATTCTTACTACAATATATTTATCAACAATTACATCCCTGTTATACGATGCAGGCGGTCAATATTCTGATTCCAGAGTTGTTCCAATCCTTCGACATCATCATCCTCAGCAAAATCAGTAACCAGCAGATGATAATTACCAGCTATCTCACTTTGAAACATCTTTATCTCCCAATAGAAGTCGCTTTCTGACGAATCCCAATGAAAACGTATATAATTGTTTTTCATCATATCTACAACTGTTGCAGTATGCGTATCGTGTTCACGAAGTGGATCACCCCAAATAAAGGTTGCTCCTTCTCCATCTATCGATACGTCATCTGCCAACCATTTCATCAAGCCAATTGGTGTGCTAATCAGTGCCCACACAGCACTACCCGACCGTGTTTTTAATTCGTATTCCAGTTCGATTTTCTTACTCATTTCAATTATTACGTTTAATATTATTCGATTTTATAACTCTCTTTTCTCTGCCGGCAATCTTATTGTAACATCCTATTTAAAAGACATTCATCATACAAGTTAGTTCTTAGCAGTCACATAAATAGCCGTTAGAAATAGCATTGTCAATATCATGTTAGAACTGCAATTATCTTTTCCCATATCACGTAGAAGAACTCTCTTTTAACAAGTAATCCCCCAGTTCTATTGCCTTAAAGTGTAGCCGACAAATAAATCTGCAAGCATTATCATAAGCCAAGAAACATGGTTAATACACGAAACAACAATGTATTATATAGTCATTCTTTCCTATTACCAAATGCAAATATAAAACTTTTTCTCGAATATCCGTTAAAAAAACGACTTAATATTTGCGAGTATAATATTTTCTTCATACCTTTGCACCCGCTTTTAAGAACGAAAGTTAATGGACGGCGGGATAGCTCAGTTGGTTAGAGCGTCGGATTCATAATCCGGAGGTCCGGGGATCGTAGCCCCGTCCCGCTACAAAAAGGTTGATAATCATTTTGATTACCAACCTTTTTTTTTCAATAAAGTTTAATGTAACTTAATATCATAAAATAATATTAGGAATCAGAAACTATTCATAGAACACACAATAGTCTTACCAATGATTCCCATTACAAACTATCATAAAATTTACAAGGCGAGCCTTACGACTCGCCTTGTGAATTTAATCAGTAACAGGTTATAATACCTTATGGAAGGCTGATAGCCTCACTTGGACAAACTGATGCACAAGTACCACACTCAGTACAAGCATCTGCATCAATTTTATAGATATCACCCTCAGAGATAGCCTCTACTGGACATTCGTCGATACATGTACCACAAGCGATACAGTCATTACCAATTACGTAAGCCATAATATAAATAATTTATAATGTTAATAATGTTCTTGTATTACAAATAGGTTTAAATACCTAAATTTGATGATGCAAAGGTAGAAATAATTTCTTGAATACCTAAACATTATAATAAAAAATACAAATATTTAGACGGCATAAAAATAAAAACTACAGGGTAAAAACAAACATAAAGTGCTGACAATTCAATAATTACACAAATCCTCCATTTACTAACAGAAGACCTATCAACGTCTTTCTAAATATAAACTTCCTAATTAACAACTACCTAAAAAGGATGAGAAGCATCAAAAAACAGACAACAACTTCAATCATTATAGACAATAAAAGCAGAAGAAACACGTTTAAAGATTAATTATGAAAAGAATATTAGTAGCCCTCACCCTATTGGCTTCCGTGCTTACAAGCCACGCACAAGAAAGAAGAGTGCAGAACCGACCTTACACGGATTTGCGTGAATTCCATTTCGGTGTGCTTGTTGGTACACATCTACAAGATCTTGAACTCAACAATGTTGGACCACAGATGGTTGACCTTGACGATGGCAACGGATTGGTTCAGAAGATTGTTTCAGCTGACCAAGATCGTTGGGATGCAGGCTTCACAGTGGGTGTGTTGGGAGAATTACGACTCAATTCTACCTTTCAGCTGCGTATGGCTCCTGCCATGTACTTTGGTACACGACATCTGACTTTCCGCAATATCACAGACCTTAATGCGCAAGGCGAACCTACCGAGCAGGTGCAAGACCTCAAAACAGCATACGTTTCTTGCACTTTCGACCTCATTGCAGCTGCTCCACGCTTTAATAACCATCGTCCTTACGTGATGTTGGGATTGAACCCAATGCTCAACCTTTCAGGTAAAAGCAATGATTATATCAAACTCAAACGTAGTGACGTATTCTTAGAAGTGGGACTCGGATGCGATTTCTATCTCCCCTACTTCAAGTTACGTCCAGAATTAAAGTTCATGTACAGTCTTATAAATAGTCTTGACAAGAATCATTCCAAGAATCTTCAAGATAAGAACATGCTCATGTACACAAACTCTGTCAACGAAACACGCGCTAAGATGATAGCCCTTACTTTCTACTTCGAGTAAATTCTTTATTTGCCAAGTAAATAGATATAGCATAAAAGATAAATAACGAAGAAAGACTTACTGAAAATAAACAGAACCTACGCAATTTTGAAGTTCGACTTCAAAATTGTGTAGGTTTTTTGTTAAAACTCCACTTTTTGCTTGTCTGTATACCACTTTTTATATAACTTTGGAACGCAACTTCAAAATTGCATAGGTTAAATTTATAAACTTATACATTTACTGAATAACAAACCAAAGTTCATAAATCAAAGAAATTATGAGAAAATCTATTATCCTAATCATTGCACTCATAGCAAGTTTGAATATGAATGCACAAACAGAAGAAAAACAAGATAGCCTGAATATTCCTGTATATCTTATAGATGGAGTTGAAGTACAGAGTATCGATGACCTTGACCAAAAAGATATTATCAGTGTAGATGTCATCAAGAACGGTGACCTCACAAAGTTATTTTATCCACGCACAGGCGGCATCATTAGGGTTACAACAAAATCAAAGAAGTATCTGAAGCCTCGTATTCAAAAGCATCAGGAAGAGATGAAAAAGGCAAAGGCTAACAAGAAGGCTGGGCAGATTTATATAAGATAAAATTAGTCACAACCATCTTTAATAACGTCCTATTTTGAAATTCTTTTCATGAAAAAAAATATTTATCTTCATGAAAATAAATATTTATTTTCACGACAAGAAATATTTATTTACGTGAAAATAATTCCGTAATGACCATAAGATTGGTATTTACTTCAAGGCAATACCTGTATAGATAGTGCCGAATCCTTCTTTAAGAATACGTGCAGAGAAGAAGACGGAAGCGTTGTCATAGGTGCAGATAGCTGACTGAAGAATATTAGAAGCTGGCACACCGAGTTCTTCTAACTGAAGTTGATTACAGAGCGGAAGGTCAATATGCCATTTTGCATACATCCGTGCAATACGCTCCATTGGGAAACCTGCAGCCGAAAAAGCATCATAAACTTCCTGCCCTACCTCAAAATTCTTTTGTGAAATACAAGGCCCTACAACAGCTTTGAGTTCCTTTGGGTCTGTGCCATACAGTTTTGTCATATTACGAAGCGTATGCTGAACGATACGCTGCACCGTACCACGCCAGCCAGCATGGGCTGCACCAATGGCACGATGAATAGGGTCATAAAAAAGAATGGGAACACAATCAGCTGTATGAACTCCAATACAGACGTTACGACAATCGGTAACGACAGCATCCTTTCCTTCTTCCATCTCGCATTGCTCTGCAGCCGAAAGATGCAGAAAATCATCCGTTACGGTCAGACAATGCGTTTCATGTATCTGATGCAGACGGATTATCTTATCAGCCTCAACACCAATCTCAGCGGCTACAGCCTGCAGGTTCTCGGTCACAGCAGAAGGTTCATCACCCCGATGAGGATTGATGTTGAGCGTAGCAAGACACCCCTTGCTGACACCGCCATGACGGGTAGTGCTAAAGGTGACTACCTCGTCAGCAAGATTAAAGTAATGTAGAACAGGCTTAATCATCCGTATATTCAAAATCTTCAAGGTCTTCCACCTCATCCAATTCGTCAATACCCACCTCTTCAACATCATCAATATCAGCATTCTCAGCCTCTAACTCGGCTGCAAAACGTGTCATGTCCTTATCACGATGAACAAGAGTATCTTCTGAAAGAATGCCCTGTAGCTTATTACTCTCTGCATTCAGTTCCTTCCAAAGAATATCCTTCAACTCATCAATTCCCTGTCCAGTAACTGCTGAGATAAAGACAACAGGAATATCAGTTGGTAGAGTTTCACGAAGCATCTCAATGAGTTCATCATCAAGAAGGTCGCTTTTCGTTACTGCCAAGACACGATGCTTGTCGACCATCTCTGGATTAAACTGCTGCAACTCATTCAGCAATATCTCATACTCACGCTTGATATCGTCTGTATCACCCGGTACCATAAAAAGCAAAAGAGAGTTGCGCTCGATATGACGGAGGAAACGCAAGCCGAGTCCCTTACCTTCACTGGCTCCCTCAATGATACCCGGAATATCAGCCATAACGAAACTCTGGTTGTCACGATAGCTGACAATACCCAACGATGGTTCCATCGTCGTAAAAGGATAGTTAGCAATCTTTGGCTTTGCACTTGAGAGTGAAGACAGCAGAGTTGACTTACCCGCATTTGGGAAGCCCACCAAACCGACATCGGCTAACAGCTTCAACTCAAGGATAACGGTCATTTCCTGCATCGGTTCACCCGGTTGTGCATAGCGTGGAGCCTGATTGGTTGCTGTGCGGAACTGGAAGTTACCCAATCCACCACGTCCACCTTTCAACAGCATCACCGTCTGCCCGTCATGCATAACATCGCAGACATACTTACCAGTCTCGGCATCGTAGACTACTGTGCCACAAGGTACGTCGATATAAACATCCTTACCGTCTGTACCATGGCATTTGTCACGACCACCATTACCTCCGTGCTCCGCATAGATATGACGTTGGAACTTCAGGTGCAGCAGTGTCCAGTAATTGTGGTTACCACGCAGATAAACACTTCCACCCTTACCACCATCACCACCATCTGGTCCGCCATTAGGGTTATACTTCACATGACGAAGGTGCATAGAGCCTCTACCACCCTTGCCGGAGCGGCAGTATATCTTTACATAATCAACAAAATTACTTTCCATCTTTAAACTTTGAATTTTGAACTTTGACCTTTATGATTTGTACTGTAGCTTGAAATATTATTGATTAAGAGAAGAACGAGTAGTTTTAACGATCTTTGTCAAGACAGCTTCTATCTTTTGACAATCTTCTGACAAGGATTTAAACTCTGACTCATTAATATATTCTGCTTCCCTTAATAAATCAATCCAATAGTTTGACTCTGTTGCTTCTTTCAAAGCGATATTCATCTTACTACAAAAGTCGGCACGACTTTGAGCGTTCTTTCCTTCATGAACATTCGCACCAATACTCGTTCCAGAACGGAGAAGTTGCCGTGAAAGAACATATTCCTTATGTTCATTAATTAGGTTCTTATATAACCGTACAACCCTCAATGCAAAACTCTTTGATAAGATATAGATATCATTCTCTACGATTTTTCTCTCCAACATACAGTACAAATCATAAAGTTCAAAGTTCAAACCTCAAAGGTCAAAGGTCAAAAAAGTCTACAGATTATCTATAACAGACTCAATACGTGCAAAGATTTCTTCAACTGTACCGAGACCCTCAACATGATGATGAATCTTCTCACCCTCATACCAATCAATCAAAGGAGAGGTCTGGTTGTTGTAAACATTGAGGCGCTTCTTGATTGTCTCCTCATTATCATCAGAACGACCGCTCTGCTGACCACGGAAAAGCAGACGCTTCATCAACTCATCCTCTGGTACGAAAAGTTCAACCATAGCTGCTACGCTGTGACCACGCTCAGCTAACATCTTCTTCAAAGCCTCAGCTTGTGGGATAGTACGTGGGAAACCATCAAAGATTACACCCTTATGTTCCTTGCCAAAGCTGTCGTATACGCTTGCAAGAATATCAATCATCAACTCATCTGGAATGAGCTGGCCATTGTCAATGTATCCTTTTGCAGTCTTACCAAGTTCCGTACCGTTCTTGATTTCATTACGTAGTACGTCACCTGTAGAGATATGACCGAAGCCATACTTCTCAATCATCTTGTCGCTCTGAGTACCTTTACCAGCACCCGGCGCACCGAAAATTACAATATTCTTCATTATTCTTGTACTAAAGTATAAATATCTCTCAAGTTGCGACCTTCTTGATCATAGTCGAGTCCATAGCCCACGATAAAATCATTAGGTATCTCAATTGCAGCATATTCTATATTCAAAGGCACAGTGAGTTTTCCCGGCTTCAACAGCAAGGTTGTGATATGCAGACCAGCAGGCTCACGTGTTCCAAGTGATTCGAGCATACGCATCATAGTTGCACCCGTATCAACAATGTCCTCAACGATGATAACCTCTCTTCCACGGATATCTTCATTCAGACCGATAATCTCCTTTATGGTTCCTGTTGAAGTAGTACCCTGATAAGAAGCTAATTTCACAAAGGAAATCTCACATGGAATGGTAATATGCTTCATCAAGTCTGAGGCATACATGAACGAGCCATTCAGCACCGCAAGAAAGAGCGGAGTCTTACCTTCAAAATCCTTGTTTATGCGGTCTGCGACCAGCTTCACTCTCTCCAGAATCTTTGCTTCAGGAATAGAAATCTCAAACGTTTTGTCCTTAATTGTTACTCGACTCATGCTTCTTTATTTATAATTTAGCGCAAAATTACGAAAATAATACCAAACTATCCCATACGATTAGCATTTATTTTGTAAATTTGCCATCGATATGAAGATATTTACAAGTGCCCAGATTCACGAACTGGACAGATACACTATAGAACACGAACCCATCAAGTCGGTTGACCTAATGGAACGTGCAGCAAAAGCCATTACTCGTGCTATCACCGAGGAGTGGACCACACATACGCCCGTTGTTGTCTTTGCTGGTCCCGGCAACAATGGCGGTGATGCTCTTGCTGTGGCACGTCTGCTGATAAACGAAGGCTATAAGGTTAGTACTTTCCTCTTCAATATCACCAATCATCTTTCTGAAGACTGCGTGACGAACCGTCAGCGACTGCTTGAAGGAAAGCATGCAAAGGACTTCACGGAGATTACGGCTAAGTTTGATCCACCCGAACTAACTGCTGACACACTGGTCATTGACGGTCTCTTCGGGTCTGGACTCAACAAGCCTTTAGCTGGCGGATTTGCTTCGTTAGTGAAGTATATCAACCAAAGTCCAGCAAAGGTTGTGAGTATTGACATCCCATCTGGTCTGATGGCTGAGGACAACACGTATAACGTACGTGCAAATATCATCCATGCAACGCTCACATTAACACTCCATGAGAAGAAACTCTCTTTCCTCTTCAGCGATGCACAGCAGTTCATCGGTAGAGTAAAGGTGCTGGATATTCGTCTGAGTCAGGAGTACATCCAAAAGTCTGAAGCACAATATTACGTATTGGAAGAGAGTGACATCCGCTCACGTCTGCTTCATCGGGATGACTTCGCACACAAGGGAGACATGGGAAACGCCCTTATCATTGCCGGAAGTTACGGCATGTCGGGAGCTGCTATCCTTACAACACGTGCCTGTTTGCGCAGTGGCGTGGGCAAGGTAACAGTGCATACACCGAAGAAGAACTATGACATCATGCAGGTTTCCGTACCAGAAGCTATACTACAAATGGACCATGAGGAGACTGCTTTCACTGAAGCGGTTGATACTGACGACTTTGATGCACTGGCAATAGGTCCGGGATTGGGTAGACAAGAAACTACAGCGATTGCAATGATTGCACAGATAAGACGTGCACAATGTCCTATCGTTGCTGATGCTGATGCCTTAAACATCCTTGCAAGTCATCGTGCATGGATGCAGCAACTACCAAAGGGCATCATAATGACACCTCATGCAAAGGAACTCGACCGACTGACAGGTTCACCTGCCAATGCCGATTACGAGCGCCTTCACCGTGCAAGAGAATTGGCAAAGTCCTTACAAGCTTATATCATATTGAAGGGACACAACAGCGCACTCTGTCTGCCGAATGGAAACGTTATCTTCAATTCTACAGGTAACAGCGGCATGGCAACAGCTGGTAGTGGTGATGTTCTCACAGGAATTATCACAGCACTTCTTGCTCGTGGCTATCACCAGCAGAACGCTTGTATGGTAGGTATGTACCTCCACGGTCTTGCTGGCGACTTAGCGGTAAAGGAGTTAGGTAAGGAAAGCCTTATTGCTGGGGATATTATTAACTATCTCCCAAAAGCCTTCAAACTTTTAGACGATTAACAAAGCTTTTCAAGTATAAACAACAGCCCCGCATGGTTCTTTCCATGTGGGGCTGTTGCTTATTCCCTATCCTAACCTACGAGGTACTGCCTATTAGAAAGCAACATAAAGGAAAAGCGACAGCTCACCAAAGGAAAGCTGCCGCTTATATTTTATTTGGTCAAGCAGACCTCAACAGACGATTAGTCGAGGTTAGCAAGCTTGTTCTCAGAACCAAGAACATTAGTAATCTTATGCTTGTAAAGCTGCTCCATGTACTCACGAGCCTTACCACAGTACTGACGTGGGTCGAAGTACTCTGGGTGCTCAACGAATGTCTGACGAACACCAGCGGTGAATGCAAGACGAGAGTCAGAGTCGATGTTAATCTTACAAACAGCACTCTTAGAAGCCTGACGAAGCTCCTCCTCTGGAATACCAACTGCGTTTGGCATCTTACCACCATACTGGTTGATAAGGTCAACATACTCCTGAGGAACTGAAGAAGAACCGTGGAGAACGATTGGGAAACCTGGGAGCTGCTCCTCAATAGCCTTCAACACGTCGAATGCCAATGGAGGAGGAACAAGGCGACCTGTCTTTGGGTCACGTGTACACTGCTCTGGAGTGAACTTGTAAGCTCCATGAGAAGTACCGATAGAGATAGCCAAAGAATCGCAACCTGTACGAGTAGCAAAATCAACAACCTCCTCTGGCTTTGTGTAGTGAGAAACCTCAGCAACAACGTCATCCTCAACACCAGCAAGTACACCGAGCTCAGCCTCAACAGTTACATCGAACTGGTGAGCGTACTCAACAACCTTCTTTGTGAGTGCGATATTCTCCTCATAAGGAAGAGCAGAACCATCGATCATTACAGAAGAGAAACCGAAGTCTACACAGCTCTTGCAAGTCTCGAAGCTATCACCATGATCAAGGTGAAGTGCAATCTCTGGATGGTGGCAACCCAACTCCTTAGCATACTCTACTGCACCCTCAGCAAGGTAACGAAGAAGGGTCTGATTAGCATACTTACGGGCACCCTTAGAAACCTGAAGGATAACTGGTGACTTCAAAT